>JBLNCC010000061.1:0-17012 GCA_050260395.1 Betaproteobacteria bacterium | reverse complement strand
TGGTCGTGCTAGCGCCGTGCCCATCGCCGCCGGCGCCGGCGCCGGCGCCGCCCGGCGCAATCACCCCTAAGAGCACCACTTGAGCCAGGTTCTTGCGCAAGTTCGACACGCGTAGTCCCCTCCTTCAATCCGGTCCGCCCGCGGCCAGCCGTGCCTCGCGCGTTCGTCCCCGCCGGTCCGGCCGGCCTCTCCGGGCGCGCCCCTACTGCCCGTCCCCTATTGCCCGCACGCCCCCGGTGATCTACGCCGTCATGCGGCACGTCGCGCCCCGGCGCCTCAGCTCAAGCGGCGCCGGTCGCAGCGGGCAGCGGGCAGTCCCGGCGCGACCCCAACCCCCGGCGCGGCTGCTTTCCCTGCCTTCACCCGGCCCGCGCCGGGGTTACAGATCCGCCTGTGGCGTAGCTCATGATCTTCTCCTGGGTGGCCTCGTCCCGGGTCAGCTCAACCTGCACTCTGCCCTCATGGATCACGAGGATGCGATCGCTCATCCCGAGGACCTCCGGGAGCTCGGACGAGATCATGATTATTCCGACGCCTTGTTCGGCAAGGTCGTTCATGAGCCGGTATATCTCCTGCTTCGCCCCAACGTCTATGCCACGCGTTGGCTCGTCGAATATTACCACCTTCGAGTTGGTGAAGAGCCACTTCGCCAGGACGACCTTTTGCTGATTGCCGCCGCTCAGGTTCTGCACTTTCTGTTCGAGACCGGCGGTCTTGATGGCAAGCGACTGGACGAGCCGCGACGCCTCGGCGTTCTCCCGTTTCCTGTTCACGAAACCGCGTCTTGTGAGCGCGCGCAGGTTTGCAAGGGTCACATTCTCGCGGACGCTCATGATGAGGACCAACCCCTGTTCCTTGCGGTCTTCAGTCGCGAGGCTGATCCCGGCGCGGATGGCCGCACGCGGCTCCCTGATATGGAGGCGCTCCCCGGCAAGGCATATCTCTCCCGCATCTACCGGGTCAGCTCCGAAGACCGCGCGGGCGATCTCCGTCCGGCCAGATCCGACGAGTCCCGTGATACCTAGCACTTCGCCCTCGCGAAGCGAGAAACTCACATCGTGAATGACCCCCCGCCTCGAAAGCCCCTTTACGCTGAGGATCTCCTTCCCCGGCTGGCGGGTCCTCCTCGGATAGTCGCCCGTCAGCTCTCGCCCGACCATGTGCTTCACGAGTTGGTCCCTGGTGACCTCTTTGACGGGGGCCGTCATGACCCACTTGCCGTCGCGCAGCACCGTCACGCGGTCGGCTATCTCGAAGAGCTCCTCGAGCCGGTGAGAGATGTAGATGATGGCGACTCCCTGGTTCTTCAGCGTCCGAACGAGGTTGAAGAGGTGCGCTTGTTCTCGAAGGGTAAGCGTGGCGGTGGGTTCGTCCATCACGATGATACGGGCGTCGGTGGACACCGCTTTCGCAATCTCCGTCATTTGTTTCTGGGCAACGCTGAGGTCGTTCACGACGGCGCGGAGGTCGAGGTCTATGCCAAGCCTCTGGAGGGCCTCGCCAGCCTGCGCGTAAAGCGCGCGCCAGTCGATGAACGCGCCATTCCGCGGCTCACGCCCGAGGAGGATGTTCTCAGCAACCGACAGGAAGGGTATGAGGTCGAACTCCTGATAGATCACGCTTATGCCGAGCTTCTTCGCGTGGAGGGGCCCCGCTATTTCCACCTTGCTGCCGCCGATGAATACCTCCCCCGACGTCATCCGCTCGGCGCCAGCGAGTATCTTGATGAGCGTGGACTTCCCCGCGCCGTTCTCGCCCGCGAGGGCGTGCACCTCTCCCGGGGCCAGGGTAAAGGTGACATTGTCGAGAGCCCTGACTCCTGGAAAGTCTTTGGTGATGTTGTGCATTTCAAGGAGGTATGGCACCTGCCCGGTCTCACCCGGCATTCGAGGCCCCCCTTCCCGCGTTCGCTAGCTCGCATGCGCGCGAATTCAGCGGTCGGCCGGGTCAGGGTCGGAGCTGGGACCGGCTGTCGCCGTCGCCCATCACCGCCGCGTCTCCGCCCTCGCCCTGCCCGGCGCGCCACCCGCCGCCTGCCGCTTGCCGCTTGCCGCTTGCCCCTGGCACTCGACACTATACACTGGACACTGGACGCCCGCTTCCTGACCAACCTCACGCCCAACGCAAGCCGGACGCGAGCCCGCCAAGCTCTGCTGCTCGGCGTTTACTTGCTGTCCTTAGTCCACACACCGACCTCGACGTTGATCTTCTCAGGCACCTTCTTGCCGGCGAAGTAGTCCGCAATCGCCTGGATGGCTTTCTGACCTATTAGGGTCGGGTACTGGATCGCGTCGCCATAGATTTTGCCGGCCTTGATGGCGTCCTTCGCCTCGGGCGTCGCGTCGTAGCCCACGACCACGATCTTGCCCAGCTTGCCGGCGGCCTCGATGGCGGCGACCGCACCCAGAGCGGAGTCATCATTGATACCGAACACACCAGCTACATCGGGGACCCTGAGGAGGATGTCCTCCATCGCGGCCATGGCCCTGTCGCGCTGACCCCACGCCGGGACGTCTGCGATTATCTTGATCTCGGGGTGCTGAGCGATGATCTCGCGGAAACCCTCCACCCTGTCCAACACCGACGTGACGCCAGGGTGGTTGATTATGACCACTTTGCCGCCTTTGTCCTTGAGCGCCTGGACCATGAGCCTGCCCGCCTGGCGACCGCCTTCGACGTTGTCAGACTGCACCGCACAAACCACCTTGCCCTGGGGAGAGAGGTTCATGATGTCGACGGTGAAGACCGGTATACCGGCTTTGTTAGCTTCGGCGATGGAGCCTCCCACCGCGAGCGAGTCGCACGGGGCTATGATCAGGGCGTCGACCTTTTTGGAGATGAAGTCATCGATCTGCGCCGCCTGCTTGCCGAAGTCGAATTCGCCCGCCACCACCTGCAGCTCGAACCCGTGCTTCGCAGCCTCGCTGCGAAGCCCGGCCTCGAGATCCCTGTAGAACTGGTGCTCCCTTGTGAGCAGCGTGACCCCGATCAGCTTCGTAGCAGCGAAGGCTTCCTGAACGCCCATCAGCCCGAGAACCATGACCGCCAGAATGATCACCGAAAGCCAGCGTTTCATCTGTGATGGACCTCCTTTCATACGGCCGTTGCGCAACGGTCTTTCCGGCCAAGGATCCTCGCAAGGCGCGTGCCAGAAACCGTCCAAAAGCTAAAGGCGTCGCTGGAACGCCGCCAGAGCTGGCATTTCTAGGAGGACAGGAGCGAAGTTGGGCCGGCGCCGCCGCGCTCGGAGGCATCACGCAGACGGCTCGCTCGTAGGCCGCACATTTCTTGTGCGCCCGTTCGGTGTGCAGGTGCACACGATCTGTGCACCCTCCGATTCGGATAGATAGACCAAACTACCGTGGCTGGAGCATGTAGAGAGCGGCGCGCGGTGACAAACCATGGCGCCGCGCCGGGCCATGCGTGTGCTGATGGCGGACGCGCGAGTCAGCGCAAGGGGTACGAGCAAGTGAACGGAGGAATTGACTAGTCAGCGGTCCACTCAACGCACGATGTAATACAGGGACTCAACCTCCTCGTCGCTAGCTTTGTCAAGGCCGTCGCGTAGTTCGCGCAGCGACTCGCTGCCGACTTCCATGTCGTAGCGGCCGAGTATGCGCCCGAAAACGGCCCGCGTGGCTTGGGACTCCTTGTGCTTCGCAACGAACCGCATGATCTCCTCTACCTGTTCGTCCCTGGCACTCATCAGCATCAACCCCGGATCAACGCAGTCTACCAGTAGGTTGCCCACCTTGCAACGGAAAATGCCCGCGCAACGTCACGCGCGGGCACAGATTGGCCATACGCCTGGGTAGTGCAAAAGAAATCTCGACGAAGCCTGCCGCCACATCTGTATTCCACGCTCAGCGGTTCATGCAATGATGGCCCCGAAGAGCACGCCGCTTATGGTCGCCGTGACGACCACAAGCGCTAGGAGTGCCATATAGCCATATAGCCAATCACGTCATATAGCCAATCACGTGTCAAGAGGTGCGTTGATAGGCGTGTCGCGCGTTGGATGTTTTGCCCCTGTGGTAGTCACATGAAACCTCGGACGGCTAACCAGGCATGCAGGAGCGAGGCTGGTCCCCTATGGCCGTCCGCCCTTCCGAGGGTCGAGAGTTGACGCGAAAGGAAAGTGGGCAGGGTTCGACGTTACCACGGTAAGCCCTCTTCTCACAGCGATCGCCCCGTGAAGGGCGTCAGCGACGGCGATTGTGATCCCTTTGCGGGCACAGTCCCACCGGATCTCCCCGGCGCGGACGGCATCTTCGAACGTAACCGGGAAGACGTTGAAGGCGGACAAGTACTCTCTGGCTTGATCACGCTTGTCACACGGTATACCTGAGAAGTACTCGGCTACGGCCACAAACGACGTGGCTATAGTCTCCGGTTCATCGGCTCGAGCCATCAGCCAGTCTATCACCGTCTGGTTTCCCCTGGACACGTCGATGAAGACAGTCGTGTCAAGCAGATATACTATACTTCCCACTTCTCCCTGGATGCCCTCCTGTCGGCGTCCCGGTTATCCGATAGCCACTTGTCGATGGCCTTTTCATCTCGCCAGTGAGGGACTTCTTCAGCTGTCAGCATGCCCGCCATGCCCTTTACGGCGCTGAGGTACCTCTCTTTTCGGATGCTGTCTGCGACAGCCTCCACAACAAACCTGGAGCGCGACATGGGGCGAGACGATTTCTTGATCGTGTCATCCAGCGCCTTTACAAGCGAAATGGGCATTCTTACGTGGATCATCCTCGTCTCCTCGGGCATGTGTCTCACCTCCGTATCTCACATATGATTATACTCACAATCTCGCCGCAACTCAATACTTTCAGCGCCCCATAGCTCCTAGCACGCCGCCGGAGGCCTGTCTCATGCGCCGATGTCGCCTCGGCTGGCATAGCGGCACGTTGGTGTATTCCGTCATGTCGTGGAAGGCTGGCTGGCGTACCGTAAGGCCAACAAAGTTATCTCATATTGCCTGTCCTTTTTCCGATGGGTACCCGCTCCAGATCGCTGCGGCCCTCGCCCAGGCGTCCTTCTCGGCCCCCCACGGCTCGCTGGAGAAGCGGTAGTCGTGCTTGCGCCGTATCTCGGCAAGTTGGGCCTTCAGCTCCTCCAGCTTCGCTATGGACGCCTGCAGAAGCCGCCTGGCAGCCGCCCCGCACCGCGACGCCTTCAACGCCTGAACAAGGTGGGAAAGGCACAGCCCATCAGATGACGCAAGCGCCCTCTCGAGGTCGGGGCCCGATTCGAAGGCGGCCGATCCAAGCTGGGCGGTCGACCCGAAGCCGGGGCTCGATCCGACGCGGATGCGCCATCCGAGGTCGGAGCTTGGTCCGACGTCGCTCATCGATCCCAGCTCAGCGACCAGCACCCCGATGTACCTTTGCTCTGCCTCACGCGCCACAAGACACGCCGGGCATCTGCGCCCGGGGAGCAAGTCGTCCGCCCGCGAGGCGACCGTCCCGGTCGCGGGCAACCGCGCACTGCCGCTTCCGCAAGCCCGCAGCAGGCTCTCGAGCGACTCGAGCACATGGTCGATGAGGCCCCCGTAGATGATGGCGTGGCCGAGCGGGTCCCCGTACTCTCGAAGCAGCCTGGCGTGGTCGGGACAGAAGCCGTTGGACCGCTGCAGATCCGCCCGCACGTCGGGATCATTGACATTCTCATAGAGGAACGTCTCGAGGTAGCGAGCGACCGCGTCGCTCACAAGCCTGCATATGGGACAGCCCGGCTTTGTCATGGCGTCCCGGAGGTTGTAGTAAGTCATGTGCCGCGATATGGCGAGCGTCCCTCCCCTCCCTGATCCGTCCGATGCCCGTCCGATGCCTCGCCCCCGTCCCTCACCCCATTTCTCGCCCCATTGCTTGCACCGTCCCTTGCCCCGTCCCGCCCCGGTAGAACCTAACCTGGACGCTCTCCGTCGTAGCCAGCCCCTCACGTATTGCGCCGTCTATGACGGGCAGGAACGCCTCGAGCCGCTCGCGCGCGTCAACGATCTCGACAACCACGGGCAGGTCCTCGGAAAGCCGCAGGATCTTGGCGGAGTGGATCCGGCTGTGGCCGCCGTAACCCATGATGCCCCTCAGCACCGTCGCGCCAGCCAGCCCGTGCTCGCGGGCTTTGCGCACGATCCACTCGTATAGCGGGACGCCATCGTGCTTGTCGCTCTCGCCGATGAAGACCCGGAGAAGCAGTCCGTCTTCTGGGAGCACCATCGCAATCGCCTCACGTCCATCGGGATAGTGCATCGCCGGCCCATACGGCAGCGAGGCCCAGCAGGACATGCAATGCCACATTGACAACAGCAGCCAGAGCCTGCCCGTCGCGCAGGAAGCTCATCGTCTCGTAGCTGAAAGTCGAAAACGTGGTGAAGGCCCCGATCATGCCGATAAAGACGAATACGCGCGACTCGGGCGTAAACGCCCCGCGCGCGTCAGCCAGGCCAGCCAGGAACCCTATGGCCAGGCAACCTAGCAGGTTCACCGTGAGAGTGCCATACGGAAAACGCGCTGTGTCGAGATACCTGTGCACGAGCCCTCCAAGGACATACCGCAACACGGCCCCCACAAAACCGCCGAGCCCGACCAGCAACGCTCTCTCCATACTCATTATGCTGATGCCCCTCCCTGTGATTTACTCATGGCAGGAGTCATCAGCCCTGTCGGGCGGTTACGGCGGACTCCATCACCCGCTTGCGCGGTCCTCAGAACTGCCCGCTTGCGCAGTGCTCAGATGAGTTCGACGAGGTAACACGGCGCCTAGCATTCTTGTATTCGGCATGGTGGGACGAGAATCCTGCAACTCATGCTCGGGTCACATGTGGTCGTGCGCGCATGTAGCAAGGTGAGTCTCGTCCAGGGTTGCCGGTGTTGCTCTGCGTGGACGGCGCGCTTGCGGCGCGCCTCGTTCGAATCCCGCGCGAAAGGCCCCAACCGTCCAAGAGGCCGAAGCTGACGGCGCCCCTCTGCAAAACCCACGCGAACTTGTGAGCCCGCCCTTTCCTTAAAGGACCACGGGCACCTCCCGGTGCAAACAAATCCTGTCCAGCGCCACCCTGCACGTGTATGCGCGCACCTCAACCCCTGACCGCACCGCCTCGCGGAGGCCTGCCCCAAAAGCAGGGTCGGTCTCGTCGTTGGGAGAAAGGGAGTCAGCATCCTCGCGTTGGATGACGAACACCACAATGGCCCTGAGCCCCTGCGCAACGGCCCGGGCAAGCTCGCGCACATGGCGCAACCCCCGCGCCGTCGGTGCGTCCGGAAACAGGGCCCGCCCGCCTCTCACGAGGGTCACAGACTTCACCTCCAGCAGGCAGTCGCCTGCGGCCGATCCTGAAAGCCGGAAGTCCATGCGACTCTCTCCGTACGCGCATTCGCGCCGGACTTCTGAGTAGAGCGCGAGGTCCGGAAAGAATCCCACCTGTAAGCCGACAAACACGAGGTCGTTGGGAACCCGCGAATCGACTGACACGAGAAGCCCTTCATGGTCGACAAGCGCTAGGTCATACGAAGTTTTGCGCCGAGAGCCCTGAGGTTCGCGTGGGCCGTGACGCCGTGCCGCCATCGGCCGGGGCGCGACAGGGTCGGGTGCTGGCGCTTCGAAACCTCCGAGTGACTTCGTGCGCGCGCTTGCGAGATAGACCAAGCGACCGGGCACCAGTAGCTCCTCAAGGCGGCCGGGGTCGGCCACGTGAGCACCAACAATCGGGCATGCGCCCGATGCGCCCCGTGAGGCACCCTCGGCCGTGCCTCCTCGAGCCTCGGGGCGCTCCAGCCATGCACCTCGCCGCAGGGAACGACCCGCTCGCTCGACCACGCTTCCGAGCATCACTTCAGCGAAAAAGCGGTTCGGCCTGGATATCAAGATACCTGCGATGGTGGCCTCGTCACGTTTGACGCATGGTTTCTCGCGCGGTGTCACAGGCGGTATCACAGCCAGAAAGGCTCTGCGCCGAACTCCGACACCTTCGTTCTTGTCCATTCGTAGCACCCCTTAGATGACAGCATGTAGCGTCTGCGCTTGCACCTTTGTCCATCCATACTGTAGCACGCCTCTGAATCCATGACCACACGCATCGAGCGCGGTGACCTCTTATATCTTGTTGATTCACAGCGTTCACGAGGATTCGCTCTACCGCTGCCACACTGACGTGCGCCGAGCCGTGAAACCAGGGTGCTTGTTGTCAGATGCGAACTGCACGAGACCCGACTGGATCGCACGGACGCCGCTCATCCTCTGTCCCGCATCTGCGGCCACTATCATCTCATCGATGCCCAAAGCACAGGATTCGAGCGAGTCACTCCACCCGCGATACGAGCGGATGTCTTGAAAAGGCCGTCGCTTTGCAGCGCGGATTCCATGGTCTACCCATAGCGCTCCTTCGAAGGGCGCTCCTTGGAGGAATTCCGTAGTCTGGTAACGAATCCTGTTATTGCCGTGGATGGTATGGACCGAAGCACGCGGAGGGAACATCCATGGACTATTACGCCCATTCGCTCGAGACATCGGACAAGACCTCCTGGCAACCCCTCAAGGACCACTTACGGGCAGTAGCAGATCAAGCACGATGTTTCGCATCATCTTTCGGTGCTGCTGAATTCGGCTGGGCTGCAGGCGTCTTGCACGATGTGGGGAAGGCCACGAAGGAGTTCCAGCTACGCCTCGAAGACGCACGCCTCAGGGTGGATCATTCTTCGGCAGGTGCGCGTATTGCTGCTGCGAAGTATGGTCCGTTGGGGCTGATCATCGCGTACGCGGTAGCTGGACATCACAGTGGGATCCCTGATGGCGGAGATAAAGCAGCCGAGGGTAGTCTCATGTACAGGCTCTCGACTAAGGATGTACCTGATTGCTGTGACTACGCAGGCAAGCTCGAATTGCCGCCGCAGCTTCCGAGGCTCACTGTGAAGCCGCAACCAGAACATCCCGGCTTCAGCGTAGCCTTTTTCACAAGGATGGTCTTTTCCTGCCTTGTAGACGCGGATTTCCTCGATACCGAGCGCTTTATGGATCCAACGAGATCCAAGATGCGCACCAGCGCCCCGGAGATAACTGAGCTTCACGCTCGGCTTGAACGCTACCTGCGTCAAAAGACCGCTAGTGCTCCTAATAGCCACGTGAACCGAATACGTGCTCAAATCCTTCAAGATTGCCTGGCTGCTGCACAAAGCGAACCCGGTCTATTCACCCTGACCGTGCCTACAGGTGGTGGAAAGACGCTTTCGTCGCTCGCCTTTGCGCTCAAACACGCGGTGCTGCATGGCCTCGAACGGGTCATCTACGTAATCCCTTTCACCAGCATCATCGAGCAAAACGCAGCGGTATTCCGGGAGGCCGTGGGAGCTGATGCGGTGCTCGAGCACCACTCGAATGTAGTTCGTCATCATGAGGAAGACGAGACTTTTGAGCTGACAAGAAGACTAGAGCTTGCTGAGGAAAACTGGGACATGCCACTAATCGTGACAACGAACGTGCAGTTTTTTGAATCTCTGTTTTCCAATAAGAGCTCCCGATGCCGTAAGCTACACAACGTCGCGAAGAGTGTCATCATCCTCGACGAAGCGCAGATGCTTCCGGTAGAGCTTCTGCAGCCCTGCATCGCCGCCCTAACCGAGCTTGTGCGCAACTATGGTGTAACAGTCTTGCTCTGTTCAGCGACCCAGCCCGCGCTAGACGGACTGCTTCCAAGAGGCACAAGCGCGAAGGAGATCATCCCAGACCCCGGCGCCCTCTATAACGCGCTCAAGCGGGTTGTCGTCACGAATGGGGGCAAGTTAGAGACTGATGAAGTGGTAGCTGAGGTCTTACGTCATAAGCAGGCTCTCTGCATAGTCAATACACGTGCTCATGCCAGAGACCTTCTCGAGCGGCTGGGCAAGGATGACGGACATTACCACCTCAGTGCAGCGATGTGCCCCGTGCATCGGGCCCAGCGGCTCGGCGAGATCCGGGAGCGACTGCGCAGCGACAAGCCATGCCGGGTGATCTCAACCCAGCTTGTTGAAGCAGGCGTGGACCTGGATTTCCCCGTAGTCATGCGCGCGATAGCCGGAATCGACTCAGTTGCCCAGGCCGCAGGCAGATGCAACCGCGAGGGACTACGTGACCGCGGGAAGGTAATCGTTTTCTGGCCCGCCGGCGGAGAGGGGATGGGACATGTATGGTTCAAACGCACGGCAGCCATCGCTGCTCCTATCGTCGAGGCGTGGAATGACCCTCTTGCCCTCGACGCAGTCGAGCGGTATTTCCGAGACCTCTATTTCTACGAAGGCGCTCGGCTAGATGCGCGTGGAATCATGCGAAGGTTGGAGGCAGGTGTCAAGAGCCTCAATTTCCCATTCGAAGAAGTCGCGCGTCTGTTCAAGGTGATAGCGGAAGACACTTTCAGCATCGTGATTCCCTTCGATGATGAGTGCAGCCACGTGCTCGCACAAGTGAAATCCAACGGAATTGACCGTGCGCTCGCCCGACGAATACAGCCGTATACAGTGTCTGTTCAGGTCTGGGAGTACAAGCAGCTTTGCGATTCAGGAGCTCTAGAAAACGTAGGCGGCCTCGAAATCCTACGTGACATGAGCTTGTACGATTCCCGATACGGCCTCAACGTGATCGGAAGTAAAGGAAGGGGTGATGGATGCTGGATAGTGTAGCGATAAGCCGACCTCTTTATTCACACTGAGAAGGGAGGGCCAGCATGGGATACGGTATCAAGCTCTTGGTCTGGGGTGATTATGCTTGTTTCACGCGGCCGGAGATGAAGGCGGAACGAGTGAGCTACGACGTTATGACTCCATCTGCAGCACGTGGCATTCTCGACGCTATCCATTGGAAGCCCGCGATTCGGTGGGTGGTGGACAGGATCCACGTACTGAACGAGATTCGGTTCGACAACATTCGACGGAACGAGGTGGCGGACAAAATCCCCGCTAGGACCATCGTTGAGGCCATGCGCGGCAAGGAAGTCGACCTCCACCAGTACGCCGACGACAGACAGCAGCGTGTTCAGCGTGCTGCTGTGGTTCTTCGGGACGTTGCCTACGTTATAGAGGCGCACTTCGAGCTCACCGACAAAGCCGGGCCTGAAGACACTGCGGATAAACACTACAACATGGCTGTGAGGCGCATGCGCGAGGGACAGTGCTTCCACCGCCCGTATTTCGGATGTCGTGAGTTTCCGGTGAACTTTCGGCTCATTGAGGGACAAGAGATACCCTCCTCTTGCCACAAGGGAGAACGAGACCTGGGCTGGATACTGTGGGACATCGATTTCGACGATGGTATGACCCCTCGCTTTTTCAGGGCAGTTATGCGAGATGGCGTGATAGACGTGCCGGACCTCCGGAAAGGGGGTGGACATCCTGATTCTCACTGCGCTTGTCAAGCTATATGACCGGTTGGTTGCCGACCCAGAAGCCGACGTCGCACGGCCCGGTTACTGCGTGGGCAGCGCCTCCGTCGCTCTCGTGATCGCACGCGACGGAAGTATAACAAGCGCCATACCTCTAGGAACTCAGGAGGGAAGTCGCGCTGTACCTCTGAAGCTGAAGGTGCCCGACCGCGTGAAAAGGACCTCGGGAGACGCTGCCAACTTCCTTTGTGACAACGCCGAGTACTTTCTTGGCGTCCAGGGAGGCGAGACCAGCGAGAGATCAAGGAGGCGGTTTGAGCTTGCGAGGGAACTTCATCATCGTGTACTCGGGTCCGTAGCAGACGAAGGTGCACAGGCAGTGCTGGCGTTCTTTGCCAGCTGGAAGCCAGAGGATTATCGCGCTAGCGAGAGACTCCGGCACGTGAGCGAGGCCCTCGCTTCGGGTGGCAACATAGTCTTCCGTTTCGAGGACGATAGTCTCTTCGTGCATGAGCGACCAGCAATCAGGCAGGCCTGGGAGTCTTACAACGCTTCTGCCGGACCGGAGGAAAACGTTGGGCAGTGTCTCATAACAGGCGAATGGGGCCCAATAGCACGCCTTCACAAGAGCATCTCTGGAATTGCAGGTGCCAAGACCACCCAACCAACCTTGGTCTCCTTCAACTTCGCGGCTGCTGAATCCTATGGAAAGTCCCAGGGAGCCAACTCACCTGTGGGAGAAAAGGCTGCGTTTGCGTACGCCACCGCTCTGAACTGGCTTACGTCCAATGAACGACACCGCATGGTCATGGGAGATGCTACGGCCGTATTCTGGGCGGAACGGGCGGGGCCAGAGGAGAATCTCCTCCTTGATGTATTCGCTAATGCGGTGGGGAGTTATGCGCCGAACGAGCCCGAAGGAGAAACAGCAGAGGTAAACTCGGCGAATGACCGCGTGCATAACGATGAAGAGACCGCGCTGCGTGTCAGAAGCCTCCTTGAACGGATAACGCGCGGCCAACCCGTAACGGAGGATATGACCGGGTTTGATGAAAACGTGCGTTTCTTCATCCTTGGGATGGCTCCGAATATGGCTCGTGTCTCCGTTCGCTTTTGGCATGAGGATACATTCGGTGCGTTGCTTGAACACGTACAGCAGCACTTTCGCGACATGGCGCTAGTAGCGCGGGAGGGCGAGCGCCCGGTCAGCGTCGGTCGCCTGCTATGGGAGATTACGCCCGCAACGAGCAGGAGAAGGCGTGAGAACGTGCCATCAGGGTTTGTGGGTCCCTTGATGCGTGCGATCCTCGAGGGCTCGATGTACCCGCAATCGCTGTACGCCGCGGTCATTGAGCGCATCAGATCTGACTCCAACGACCCAGAGAACCCGCGGATAGAGCGCAAGGTAACCTACCCGAGGGCAGCCTACATAAAGGCGCATCTAAAAAGAAAGGCAAGAGTGATAGGCAATAAGACCTTGGAGGAGGCTCTTACAGCGATGCTAAACCCTGAGAACAAAAACAGAGGGTATCTCCTTGGACGACTATTCGCATTGCTCGAGAAAGCCCAACAGGATGCCAACCCCGGTATCAAGGCAACGATAAGGGATCGTTACTACGCGTCCGCTTCTGCGACGCCAGCGGCTGCGTTCCCAGTCCTGTTAAGGTTAGCGCAGCACCATATCGCCAAGTCTGAGTACGGCGGTTACGTAGACCGACTCATCGAGGACGTTCTGCGCGACCTCGATTGCTTCCCGGCGTATCTAAACCTTGACGATCAGGGGCTTTTTGCCCTCGGGTACTATCATCAAAAAGACGCCCTCTATAAGAAGGCTGAGTAGGTCAGCGGTCGACCGGGTCCGAAAACGGTTTGTATGATGTCTTTGTTACCAGTAGCCAACACGAAAACAGCGTGAGTTACGCGCCTCTGACACTGAAATGTGAAATTGAAATAAACTGGAAAGGTGGAGTGCAGGATGATGACCCCAATTGACAAGCGTTACGAGTTCGTTCTTATGTTCGATGTTGAGAACGGGAACCCCAACGGAGACCCTGACGCCGGCAACATGCCGCGCATAGATGCCGAGACGAACTTCGGCATCGTTACCGACGTGTGCCTCAAGCGGAAGGTGCGCAACTATGTCGATCTAGTCAAAGGCGGTGAGAAAGGTTACGACATTTATGTCCGCGAAGGCGTGGTGCTGAACACGCAGAATAGGCGGGCTTACGACGCACTCGGCATTGACCCCAAGAACGAGAAAGATGCGAGGGCTCGAGCCCGGGAACTGACCAAGTTCATGTGTGAGAACTTCTACGACGTCCGCACGTTCGGCGCAGTCATGGCCATTGAAATAAACTGCGGACAAGTGCGCGGGCCAGTTCAGTTCAATTTCGCCCGCAGTGTAGACCCTATTGTGCCGCAGGAAATCAGCATAACAAGATTGACCGTTGCGAATGAGCGGGATGCTGAGAAAGAACGTACAATGGGCCGCAAGCACATTGTACCGTATGCCCTTTACAGGGTCGAGGGTTACGTCTCAGCTCACCTTGCTGCGCAGACCGGGTTTTCTAAGGAAGACCTCGAGCTTCTGTGGCAGGCCCTGGAGAACATGTTCGAACACGACCGTTCCGCCGCCCGAGGCAAGATGGCCTCTCGCAAGCTCATTGTCTTCGAGCACTCGACAGCCCTAGGCAACGCGCACGCACACGAGCTGTTTGACTGCGTCAAGGTACGTAGGGTGGATCCAAGCCGACCCGCACGCGCGTTCGCCGATTATGTCGTGGACATCGCTCGTCACGCAGTCCCATCCACGGTCACATTGATCGAGAGAGTGTAACCGAGAGAGTGTGAGTCGTATGTACTCTGAGGAAGAGTGCCTGCCACTCTCTGGCATACAGCACATTGCGTTCTGCCCGCGCCAATTCGCGCTGATTCACATTGAATGTCAGTGGCTTGAGAACGCTCTGACATTCGACGGGCGAATCATGCATGATAGCGCGGATGATCCATTTTCCTATGAGGCCAGGGGGACAGTGCTCATAACGCGGGCTGTCCCCCTTGTCTCAGCGAATCTAGGGCTCTACGGCGTAGCTGACGTTGTCGAGTTTCGGAAATGCGACTTCGGGGGCGTTCCCCTTGATGGGAGGGAGGGCCTATGGAAACCCTACCCTGTCGAGTACAAACGCGGGAGGCCCAAGCAGGACGATCGCGATGCTGTGCAAGTCTGTGCTCAGGCCATGTGCCTCGAGGAAATGCTCGGCGTCTCCGTGGATGAGGGGGCTCTCTTCTACGGCAAGACTCGAAGGAGACAGGTGATCAAGATAGATGCCGAGTTACGCACACGAGTCGAGTACCTCGCCGGAGAAATGCACCGACTATACGAGGGCGGAATCACTCCGCCCCCGCGCAAGACGTCAGCCTGCGAAAGTTGCTCTGTCGCGGAGCTCTGCTTGCCGGGAATAGGGTCCAAGAGGAGCAGTAAGGCGTATCTCGCGGACGGCGCACTCGAGGAACCAAGGAAGTGACAGCATGCGGAAACTGCTGAACACCCTTTACGTCACCACACCTCATGCCTATCTTTCGCGTGATGGAGAGAACCTGGTCGTGACAGTTGACGACCAAGAGAGATTTCGTGTACCCATCCACAACCTCGAGGGAATCGTATGTTTCAATTACGCGGGGACGAGCCCGTCGCTCATGTCCCTCTGTTGCGAAAAAGGTGTATCTCTCTGTTACCTGAGTGAAAGCGGCCGGTTTCTGGCGCGTGTTAGCGGGAAGATTTCAGGCAACGTGCTCCTGCGCAGAAAGCAATACCGCGTAGCTGACGTAGGTGCGGAGACGGCTGGCTTGGCAAAGGCGTTTGTCTCCGGCAAGGTTTTGAACTGCCGGAGCGTTTTGCTGCGTTTCGTACGCGACCACAATGAGAAGGAAGGCGCACAGGAGGTTGCCGAAGCGGCAGAACGTCTTCTTGGATACTTCAAGGCCCTTGATAGCTCCCTCTCTGTCGACGCAATCAGAGGTATCGAAGGAGATGCCGCGAGGGCATACTATGGCGTCTTTCGCCACCTAATAACGGAACAGAAGGACTCCTTCGCATTCCGCAGTCGAAGCCGCCGTCCTCCTCTTGACCCCATGAACGCACTTCTCTCATTCCTTTACACACTGCTCATGATGGACTGCGCCTCCGCGCTCGAGACCGTTGGGCTCGACCCTCAGGTCGGATTCCTCCACCGCGATAGGCCGGGACGACTAAGCCTTGCACTGGACCTTATGGAAGAACTGCGGCCGTATCTTGTCCGGCTCGCACTTACGCTTGTCAACAATAAGCAGGTGGGCCCCAATGGTTTCGTTAAGAAGGAATCTGGCGGCGTCTTGATGGATCCTGACACAAGAAAGCTTGTCCTGACTGAATGGCAAAAGAGGAAACAGGAAGAGATCGTGCATCCATTCCTGGAGGAGAAGATCAGCATAGGGTTGATTCCGTATGTGCAATCTCTCCTTCTCGCCCGTCATCTCCGTGGTGACCTCGATGGATATCCTCCTTTTCTCATGAGGTGAAAAAGATGATGGTGTTGATAACGTACGATGTCAATACCGAAACGGACGCCGGAAAGAAAAGGCTCCGTCAAGTCGCGAAACAGTGCCTCAATTTCGGGCAGAGGGTACAGCACTCAGTGTTCGAATGCTTGGTAGACCCCGTTCAGTTCGCGCAGTTGCGGCTGAGGCTCGAAAGCATCATCGATCCCGAAAAGGACAGCCTGAGGTATTACAACCTGGGGAACAATTGGAGGAACAGGATCGAGCATGTTGGAGCAAAGCCGACCTATGACCCCGAGGACGTGATGCTTGTGTAGCGCGAAGGCGGAGTTCACATGAAAGTCGCAGGAGGTTCGCGATCTATACTCTATCAGGTCCTTCGCGAGAACTGGGCCCACGGTAGTGCGCCGGTAAACATCTCGGCGTGGCAGGTTCGCGCAAGAGCAACTTGAAGCCGTTGTGCGACAAGGCCTCGGCACCCCATGAGTCGCCTCCCGCGCGGAGGCGTGGGTTGAAACTATGGTGGTGTGGGCGAGCCGGAGGATCGCGGAGTCGCCTCCCGCGCGGAGGCGTGGGTTGAAACCCCCTTTGCGCCAGAGGACTGCACTCTAGGACGCTGTCGCCTCCCGCGCGGAGGCGTGGGTTGAAACGTGCTGGCACCTGCCGATATGGCCGGCGTGGGGGAGTCGCCTCCCGCGCGGAGGCGTGGGTTGAAACGCTACATCGACGGTGACAGGTACGAGACGAATGCGGTCGCCTCCCGCGCGGAGGCGTGGGTTGAAACTCCTCGCGCAGTATCCACGCGGCCTCGCCGGGGCGCGTCGCCTCCCGCGCGGAGGCGTGGGTTGAAACTTGCTGCAGTAGGTGTGCTAGCTCCGCAATAACTCCGAGTCGCCTCCCGCGCGGAGGCGTGGGTTGAAACTCCAGTTCAATCTCATGCGGGGGAACGCCTTGAGGTCGCCTCCCGCGCGGAGGCGTGGGTTGAAACAATGAGGCTAACTGGGCCTAGACAACCCCTGCCAGTCGCCTCCCGCGCGGAGGCGTGGGTTGAAACTGCCGGAGAGCCTTGCGGATGAGAGCAATGCCGACGTCGCCTCCCGCGCGGAGGCGTGGGTTGAAACAG
>JBLNCC010000060.1:0-3532 GCA_050260395.1 Betaproteobacteria bacterium | reverse complement strand
TGGCGACCATCTTCAGCCGGGAAATCTTCAAAGTATACAAGGCCTTCCCGTTTCCCTTCGTCCACGGCAAGCGGGAATCGGGCAAGAGCACGTTCATGCGCTGGCTCATGGCGTTCTTCGGGGTAGAAACGGAAGGCGCAAACATCGCCGAGAGCACACAGAACTACATCATGCGGGTCCTCGGCTACTATTCGAGCCTTGGGATCTGGTTCGACGAGTACCGCAATGAGCAGAGGATCACCCAGAAGGACGGCTACCTGCGAAGCGCGTTCAACCGCCAGCTCTCCGGGAAAGGGGTCAAAGAGGCGTTCGGGGCGAAGAGCTACTCAGTCCACGGCACGATCGCGCTCTCCGGGGAGGAGCTCCCTAGGGACAACGGGCTTTTCACTCGGTGTGTCCCCCTGCAGATATCTGCCTACGGACGCGAGCGGGAGCACTACGACAAGCTCAACCGGGGCATGGAGAGGTTCAGCGGGTTCACGTTTTGGCTGATAACGCATTACGACGAGCTCAAGGATAGAGTGCTAAAGACCATCCGCGAGTTGAAAGAAGCCTTGGTCCAGTGCGACATCACCGACCGGGCCGCGGAGAACTGGGCCATCCTGGCCGGGGCGTTCCACGCAGTCATCAAAGAAGACCCGGACTTCATCAAGTGGGTGCTCAAGGCTTGCCAGGAGGTCAAGCGGATCGCCGAAGAGGAGCACATGCTGAACCAGTTCTGGAACGACGTCGCGATCCTGGAGGCCGACGGGGAGCTGGGGCCGGCGCACTTCGCGCTGAAAGACGACAAGCTCGCAATTTGGTTCCCCGCCGTGTATAACGCCTGGGCGGAGCAGTACCGGAGGCGCACCGGCAAAGAGCCGTTCGATAGAACTTCTATTCTCAAGTACTTGCAGGACGAGCCTTATTACGCAGGGACTATCGGGGGCGTGCGGCTGAAAGGCGGCAAGCGGTGGTGTCACTTGATCAGCCACGAAAACGCCCCGGAGCCGGTGAAGGAGCTCATCGATCACATCAAGTGGCAGGACGCCACTGGAGCGAGTGATTACCGTGATAGCGATTGACCGGTTTAGCTGCTGCCATGTACAAAAAACACGTACATGGCGCAAACATGGCGAAAACATGGCACCACAATACGTAGGTCTAGCTGCGGATAAGGCGATTTTGCCATGTTGCCATGTACGAAACGGACGTTTTTCAAAATCGAAGTCCAAAACGGTGTTGCCGCGGCAATCGGTGTTGTCGTGCGCGCAGATTTTGATTATACCTCACGGAGTACATGGCACATGGCAAACTGGTCGAAAAAACCCCGAAACCCTTGTGGCAGTAAGACAATTGGCTGCCATGTACTTGCCATGTTTGCGCCATGTACCAGACGCCGTACATGGCAAGGCCAGGTAAGTAGCCCAAATAGTACATGGCAGCAGCTAGAAGGCCGAAAGACGGGTTGAGCAATGTGGAATCCCCAGGGAGGATGTCCAATGAACCAGTTCAGCGCCATACTGAACCCGCAAGCCAACACCTCTGACGTAGACCTGGATGAGCTTGCTTGGGAAGCGGTCAGCGCCGCAGCTTACGCAATCCTGACCGAACGCTTCAAGCAAGGGCTCACGGGGGATCCCCGTCCGGACCTGCCTGACCACGAATACTGGGAGAAGCTCCTCCAGGTCCTGAGTGTCCTCGACCCGGAGTTTGCCTGGGTGATGCAGCTCTTCCGGCTGCTCAGGGCGTGTCTTGTCTTAACGCAACAAGGTCACTTGAAGCTCGATATCTCTCCCGTGTTCGCGCCGCCGCTCAAGTGCGCGATGACCCAAGACGAGTTCAAGGAGCGGTTTCTTGCGCCCAAGAGAGAGGTCCTGATCGCAGCTTTCAGGGAGGTGGAGAAGGAGATATGACACCGATGAGTCAGACTCGAATCAGCCCTCAAATCGACTTCCGTAAGGAACTCTTCCTCGTCATCGCCGCTGCCGTCGTCACCGGCGCGGCCCTCGGGGCGGCGGCGTACGCGGCCTATCATGCGATGGGCCTTCGGGCGGAGGTGATGGAGCTGCGGAGGGATGTAAAGCGCCTCGAGGACGCATACAAGGACCTCCTCGGCGAGGCCTCGGCAATCAAGGCATACGCTCTCGCCCATAATTCCGGCCTCGCCCCGGCCCGGGCCGGCGAGATCGCCGCGGAGGTGGTCAAGCAATCCCGCCTGCATGGCCTTGCCCCGGCGTTCGTGGCGGCCGTCATTACGGCGGAATCCGGCTGGCGCCCCGGGGCCGTGTCGGCGGCAGGCGCCGTGGGGCTGATGCAGATCATGCCGGCGACGGCCAGGGGCCTCGGTATCGACCCCCATGACTGGCGGCAGAACTTGGCTGGCGGGGTGAGGTATCTCAAGGCGCTGGTGGACAGGTTCGGCCACGTGGAGGTGGCGCTGGCAGCCTATAATGCGGGGCCGACGCGGATCTCGAGGGCGGGGCCCGGGAGGGCGGGGAGGGAGAGGTGGCCACGGGCGACGAGGGCGTATGTGAATCGTGTCATGCAGGCGCAAGTCGCGAAGGAGGGATAGACGTGCCAAGGGACTGCGAATCATCGGCACGGCCTGTGGCTTCCGTCGTCCGTGAGTTTGCCGCCTCGATGGAGACCAAGCTCCGGGCGAACTGCCACAAACGGAATTGGCGCACATGCAATCTGGGATACCTGCGGGCGAGGCTGTCAGAAGAGTTAGCGGAACTCGACGAGGCCCTGGCGGACGGAGACCCGTATTTGGTGCTCGGCGAGGCGGTGGATGTGGCCAATTTCGCGATGTTCATCGCGGATGTGGCGATGCAAAACCGGAAAGGCCACGAGAAGGGCTGATGGAGGGGTTCCAGAATGGCGAGGAAGCGGGGCAATAATGCTGTCAGTTATCTTCATGTCTACGGACAAGAACAGTGGCACGATGACGTGCAGATCATCGGGAACAAGCGGGCCCTGCAGGCCTTGAGGGATGCTGTGAATGCGGTGCTGCAAGAACATAAAGAGGAAGCGTCCATGGACACGGTGTTCACGGGAGACGGCGAGGGATATCGTGTAACCGTCATCCGGCTTGATGACGAACGCACCTGGCCGACCTTGGCAGTGCCCTACACAGATGAGTTCGCACGGGAGACGCGGGAAGGAGCCGTGTGGCCGGACCGGATCGGTTGGCTTGATGTTGGCGGCTGAGAGGAAGATGAACTCAAGGGAGGAAGGCGCGAGACATGCCTAAGGTTGCGTGGCAGTGCACATGCGGGAAAACGAATAGAACCTTCATCGACGCTGCGGACTTGGATCTTGCCGAACTCGGCGACGATCCGGAGGGTGGTATATTCCACGACGCTGAGTGTTCCAAGTGCGGCCGGAAACATTGGCTTCTAGTGACATTCCGCATTGAGGCGGAAGTCAGACAGGTGAAGACCGACGAGGAATACCAGACCATGCTGGCCGAGGAGGAGAAAAAGGCCGAAGAAGCGTTACGCAAGGGCTATACCAAGCCCTTCCGGGTAAGCCGCGACAAAGGCAAAAC
>JBLNCC010000059.1:0-35525 GCA_050260395.1 Betaproteobacteria bacterium | reverse complement strand
GGTCGAGACCGTCCGCCTCTTCGCGCGAGATGATCCCGCGCTCGAAGCACTCGATGGCGAAGGACACGCACTCCGCCGTGGAGATAGCGTCCATCCCGGCGCGATTGCATATGTCGAGGGTGGCAAGGCCGGCCTCAAGGTCGCGGACGCCGACACGTGACGTGAAGCCCGCAAGCCCCTCGAACTCCGGTCCCTCACTCTTGAGGCCGGCGTATGGCCCGGACTTCACCTCGAAGAACCTGCTGCATGGGATGGTGCACGAGAAACACGCCTTGCCCTTCACCCTGAGGCGCGCGGCAAGGGTCTCGCCGCTCACCGCGGCCGCATGTTCGAACCTTCCCGTCTGGAAGTGGCGGGTGGCAAGACACCCCGCGGCGTTGAGGGCCGAGACCAGCCTCGTGGTGCCCAGCGCGACTCTCGGTTTATACTCCGGGTGGTTCAGGATCTTCGCATCCAGCGCCTTGACGAAATCGAGGAACTCGTCCGGGTGCGCGACCTCCAGCGGCCTTGTGCCGCGGACGACGATAGCCTTGAGTCCCTTGGACGCCATCACCGCGCCCATCCCCGTCCGTGCCGCGGCGCGGACGAGGTTGCAGAAGATCCCCGAGAACCTCACCCCGCGCTCGGCGGCGGGGCCGATGCATGCGACCTGGGCGCGGTGCCCGTGTCGCGCGAGGAGCTCCCTCTGTGTCTCCCACACGTCGAGGCCTGCCAGGTCTCCGGCGGGAAAGACTTGGGCTCCATTCTCGGATATGAAGAGATAGGACAGTCTGTCAGCGCGTCCGCGTATGATCACCTGGTCGTACCCGGCGAATTTGAGCTCCGGGCCGAAAAACCCGCCGGCGTTGGAGTCCCCGAGTATCCCTGTTTGCGGGGACTTCGAGGTGATATTAACCCGCGCGGCACCGGGGAAGAGGGTGCCATCAAGGGGTCCTACGCCGATCACGAGGACGTTCTCGGGCGACAGCGGGTCGACGTCCAGGTCGATCTCGCGGGTGAGCCGCGCGACATTGAGGCCACGCCCGCCGATGTAGCGCACGGCATCTTCCGGGTCGAGTGCCTCTATCGAGACCATGCCCGCCTTTCCTCCGGCACCGTTAACCGCGCCGAGATCAACGTCCAGTATCCTTCCTGCATACCCGAAGAACTTCATGGGTCCTTGCCTCCCACTCGAACACATCTCACTGCGCGGCGCTACCCAAGCCGCTGCTCCCTGCCTCGTCTGTTTGGCGTCCACCGACCTGGCGTGCGCCCGCGAGACCGTATGAGATCGCCCCAGTGGGGCACCTCTTGACACATTCAGGGTCTCCGCCGCAAAGATCGCAGATCAGCGGCACGCCGCTGCTGGGATGGAAGACGACCGCGCCGAAGGGGCAGGCTTCTGCGCAAAGACCACATTTGGTGCATCGCGCCTCGTCCACGACGATGTGTCTGGTTTCGGGGTCACGGGAGAGCGCGGCGTTGGGGCACGCCTCCACGCACCTTGCGTTGCCGCACTGCCTGCACACCATGGGACGGTCGATCCCGTCCTCATCCACCTTGTGCACGTGTATCCTTGACAGCAGGTCGGAGAACTTCCGCTCGTGCGTGAAACTGCAAATGAGCTCGCACGCGCGACACCCTGCGCAGACCCTTTCGTTCACGAGCATCCTGGGACGCGGGCCGGGCTCGCCACGCATGCGACCGCCTCTGTGCCCGGCGCGCTCCTTTCCCTTGGCGTCGCACGCAGGTTCGCCAACTCGCTCGATCCGGAATATGACCATGCCGTTGGGGTCGGGACACGTGACCCGGACTGTGCCCGATAGCCAGTCGTTGTCCTCGACGATGTTGCGCTGCTTCGCCGGGAGCATCGGGAGGATGCTCTGAAGCGCCCACAGGCACATGAACTTGCCGTCGGGGATCGTGATGCGGCCCCCGCTGACTTCGAAGTAGTCCCCGACCTTCATCGGAAGGTCGCAGAACCCCCGAATCTCGTCAACCACAACCCTGAGATCGTACATCTCCCACGCCGCCTCCAGACTCCGTGTGTCATCGTCGAAACGTTGACTGTAAACAAATAAGCTCGCCCCGTAAGGGACGAGCTTAAAACCCGTGGTGCCACCCTCGTGAGATAAACTAGGTCTATCCCACTCGTTATCAGGATACGGCGTTGGGCGCCACAATACGACGACGCCTGCGGCGATATCCCTGCCTTATAACGGCGGCTCCCGGCTCAACCTACTCGGCGGCCTATTTCGCGTGCGCTAAGGTGTTGTTGCACCCGCCCGGTGCTCCGTCTCCGGTAATCACGGCGCCAGGAGGGCGGTGCCTTTGCCGACCTTTCAGCCTGCGACTCTGGGGCCCACTCGCCACATCCATCTCCGCGGGGCTTGCACCATCCCCCGCTCGCTCCGGATAAGGACCTTCTGTGGCGACCTCCCCCTCAACGTCTTTGGCGTGTTTTTCGGTTGCGGGTGCTGCCATGCGTGTGATGGCGATTCCACATCCGGTTGCCCCTATTCTAGCAACACCTTTTGCCGGTTGTCAACACCGGATTTTCACCATTCATGTGCCATCGCATAGAATGCATGGCAGGATATGGCTCCCACGGGTTGTGAGCGAGCTCCCGCCAGGCAACGAACCTACAGGCCGGACCCTGCGGAAAACGGGTCATGCGCGCGGTCTTTCCGCCACGCGCGCCAGCTTATCGTGCCCTGGTCGCGCGGCGCGAGACCGCGCCAAGGACCACAGCGAGTATGCCGGTGGCGAGCGTGATGGGTCCGAGGTGCCGCTGGAGGAAGGCGGTGGCGTGATCTCCCATGGCCATCACTACGGCTGCCTCGAAGAAGAACCGCGCCCCTCGCCCGGCGAGCGAGGCCAGGAAGACGACGTCCGGGCGGACACGGAAGAGACCTGCGGCTACGGTGAAGACCTTGTATGGTATCGGGGTCAGGGCCGCAAAGGCCACCGCGAGCCCGCCGTGCCGCCGGAACATGCCTTCGGCCCTTGCGACGTAGCGCACGGGGAGGACGCGCCTGAGCGGAGGCCACGCGAAGACCGCGCGCCCCAGCTTCCAGCCGATCACCCACCCGAACACCCCGCCCAGGGACGACGCAATAGTGCACAGAAGAGCGTAGACCAGCGCGCTTCCGGGATTTAGCGTGGCGATGGCGATGAGCAGAACATCGGGAGGTATCGGGAAGAACCACGCCTCAGCGAAGGCGACCGCAACCATGCCGGCCACGCCATACGCCATGAGAGCGCGTGTGACGGCTTCGGACAGGGCTGTAAGCGTGTTCATTCCTTCACCGTCTTTCCCTGAGTCTTTCCCTGACATGTCCGGACAAGGCGTCTGTCCGCCTGTTCCAGGAGCTTCGGTGGCGTACGGCGAGCCATGGCGAGGGCCATGGCCCCGCCCGCCGACCCGAGTGCCGCTCCCGCTATCACATCGAGCGGGTAATGCGCCATCAGGTAAACCCGTGAGAATCCTACCAGTGCAGCGAGGAAGAAAAGAGCCGTCCGCAGCTTGCGCCACCTGTCTCCCCAGATCCAGGACATGCAGAACGCCTCGCTCGTGTGTCCCGACGGAAACGAGTCGAACGACCCTCCGAGCGGGCGCTCGCGTCCCACGAGGTGTTTCGCGGACTGAACCACAAGGCCAAGAACGACGAAAGCTGTCACTGCAAGCCGGGCGTATCTCTTGGTGCTCTCGTTGCCGGTGGCGTATAAGGCGAGCGTGGTTCCGAGGAGCACGAAGCCGTTCCCCAGATCTGTGAGAGCCAGCATCAAAAAGCCCAGGGTGTTTTGATGGCCGATGTCGCGGACCGCGCAGGCTAGCCTCGCGTCGAGGGCGATCACCGTGCTTGCCAAGACGTGCAGGACCGCCATAGGCATCCCCTCCAGACTCCTAGTGCGCGGGGTTCTCAACTTAGTGCCCCGCCACATCGGGATCGCATCCAAGTGTCGCAGAGCTGGATTAGAAGACGATTAGAGGGAAATGAGATAGTTCTAACTCACGGGCCCAGGCAGGCGAGCACGGTGGGGCGCTATCGGCTTGTGGGAAGGTTTACCGTAAAGACGGTACCCTTATCTGGCGCGGATGCGACCCGAATGCTCCCTCCGTGTAGCTCGGCGATGTGTTTCGCAATGGCGAGGCCGAGGCCGACCCCGCCCTCGCTGCGCGAGCGGGCCTTGTCCACGCGGTAAAAGCGCTCGAAGATATGAGGAAGGTGCTCGGGCGGTATGCCAGGCCCGGTGTCTCTGACAGCCACCTCGACGCCACCGCCTCGTCGGGCGACCCCAGCGGTCACGTTTCCCCCCGCCGGTGTGTGTTTGACAGCGTTGTCGAGGAGGTTCAGGAAGAGCCGGATGAGGCGATCCTGGTCGCCCCGGAATGGTAAGCTGACCGGACCGTCGTAGCGGATGGAGACGCCCTTTGCTTCCGCGACGGGCCGCAATTGATCGACGAGGCCGGCCACGAGGACTGCGAGGTCAAGTGGCTCCACCTTTAGCTTCGAATTCGTGCGCTCCGCCCGTGCCAGGAAAAGAAGGCCTTCCGCCAAGTGGATGAGGCGGTCTACCTGCGTCTCCACCTCTGACAGAGTAGACCTGTACTCTGCAGCGGCCCTCGGCCTGGAGAGCGCCACGTCGATGGTTCCTTTCATCACCGTGAGAGGCGTCCTGAGCTCGTGCGCCGCATCCTGCGTGAACTGTTTTTCTCGCTCGAACGCGGCTTCGAGGCGCGACAGCATGTCATCGAACGTGCTTGCCAGTCGCCCCACTTCATCGTTGGGGAGCCTGAGGTTGAGTCTGCGGGAGAGATCCTCGGCGCCGATCTCCCTCGCGAGCCGCGTTACGCGGTCTATGGGGCCGAGGGCACGTCCCGAGATGAAGACGCCGCCGAGCGCCGCCACAAACAGGACGAGCGGGATCCCGAGCACGAGCACGCCCGCTACCCGCTCAAGGGTTTCGTCCACAGCGCTAAGTGGCCGCGCGACTTGCAGCACGTATGGCGAACGCTCCGGCGGCAGGTCTATGCGGATCGTGTACACCCGCCAAGGCTCGCCAGCGACTCGCGCACTGGAAAAGCCGGTACGCAGGTCGCGCGGCAGGGGCAGTTGGGCATACCCTCCGACGCCGTCGACCGTGTTGCCGGCTTCGTCGAGGAGGCGCATGATGACGTTGTTTTCCCACCGGCGAAGTGCGGGTAAAGGAGCGGGAACGATGAGAGAGCTGGTATCTGTGTTCTGAAAGCGCAAGACTCCGTTCTCGCTGTCGATTCCGCGCGCGGCTTCCTGCGCGAGAGTGCGCAGGCCGGCATCCACTTCGGCGTAAAGGCCCCGCGCCAGGTTCAAGTACACGAATCCACCGAACGCAGCCAAGGTGATGGCCACGAGCAGCATGTACCATGCGGTGAGCCGCATCCGTATCGGGACAGTCTTGTCGAACATTCCCGTCGCGTTCCTCCAAAGCGAACCTGGGCACGCGCTTTCTTCATGCCTGGTCGGAGATCTTGTACCCCACGCCCCTGACCGTCTGTATGAGCTTCGGCTCGAATCCCTCGTCCACCTTGACACGCAGGTACCTGATGTACACGTCGACGACGTTGGATTCGCTAAAGAAATCGTAGTCCCAGACATGCTCAGCTATCTGGGTGCGTGTCAGCACCTGGTTCTTGTTGCGCATCAGGAACTCGAGGAGCGCATACTCGCGCGCGGTAAGCTCTATCTTTCGACCGCCTCGCTGGGCCACGCGGGTCCCGGTATCCAGGACGAGGTCGCCCACTTGAAGCTGCGAAGAGATGACGTCTCTGGGACGTCTGAGGAGAGCACGGATCCGTGCCACGAGCTCCCTGAAGGCGAACGGCTTGACAAGGTAGTCATCGGCACCCGCGTCCAGGCCTCGGACGCGGTCGTCCACAGCGTCTCTTGCGGTCAGCATGAGGATGGGTGCGTTGCAGCCGCGCTCCCTTAGCTTCTGGCACACCGAGACGCCGTCTTTTCGCGGGAGCATGATATCGAGGATGATGACATCGTAGTCCACAGAGAAGACGTAGTCGAGCGCGGACTCGCCGTCTCCCACCACGTCCACGGCGTACCCTTCCTCCTCGAGGCCTTTCTTTATGAACGCCGCGATCTTGTCCTCGTCTTCCACCACGAGAACCCTCAAGCTTCAACCCCTCTTGCGCAACCATCACCCTGGGGCGAACGCAGTCCGTCCCGCACTTCGTGATAGAAGCAGAGGCCGTTCCCTCCTGCCGGTCTGTGACATAGGACTCTGCTTCGGCTGGCGTGCCTGACGGATATCCACAGGAGCTACACCAGCCAGCGCGGACCCGGTCGCGTCCACTCCCCCGCTCGAGACCTCTGACCTCCGCCATTATCCCACTACTCGAACGCTGATGCAAGGGTGGTAGCGCTCTAGCCTCATGTCCAGACGATGCGGTGCTCCGGTCCCCTTGGGGGACATCAGAGCACCGCACCATGTCGCCAGAACCTCTCCAGCACGAACCCGCCGTGACCTGCGCACGTTGCCCGTTCGTTGGCTCACCACCACAGTCTCCCAGGCTTACTTGAACTCGTGCTGTCCGTCGAAGTTGCCTTCCTCATAGCCGGGGGTGCCGGGCGCCTCCACCGGGTCATTTGCAGACTCAGCAGCCTCGGACTCCTCTGATTCAGCGCCCTCGGTCTCAGCCTCAGACTCGACTGCCTCCTGGGACTCGGCAGCCTCGTCATCAGCTTGAACCTGGGCGACGTTGCCAGACGTATCCTGGGCGTTCACCTGCGTCGTTTCCTGCGAAGCAGCGACCGTGTTGCCGACGCCGCTCGTGGACTGCGCGTAGGCGTAGATGGAGGTTGCAACTGCTAGGCTTATCGCGAAAACCACAGCGAGGATCTTTGCAGAGCGCGACATCGTAGTGTCACCTCCTTCCGGGTCAGATCTGGCAGGCGGGGCAGCGTCACCAGTGCTGTTCCCTCCAGCCAATTTGAATCTATCCCGGCGAGGTGAGATATCGGTTAATCCAGGGTTAGACTTCTCTAACTTTCAGAGATTCCGTGCGTCGAAGATGGATTCGTAGGTCATCGAGGTCGACTTGTTCGCGATCGTGAGCCGCACTTTCACGGACGAGGCGTTTTGAGGAGCGACCTCTTCAAGGGGACCGTCTGGATCAGGGCCTGGCGCAAGGTAGGTGAACTCGCACGACGTGACGGACGTGTCGGGCCCAAAGAGATCTTTGCCGTTTCGACGCAGGGTGCCTGGCAAGGACCCTTCCGACGGAACAAATTCATAAGAAACGTCTGTCATGTTGTCTTGTACAAGCCCGTGAAACCGCGCTTCCGACGAGTCCTTGTAGATCCTTCTTACGCCCCGTATGTCTTGTCCCAGCGTCTCCATGACCAGCGTTCCGGCAGAGCAAAGGTCGGCTCTGGCTTCGACGAGCCTGTATGAGCGAAGAGCGACCGAGACCGCACTGAAGGCGATCCCGAGCACGAGCGGGACTATGGTAAGCACGACGAGGACCTCAACCAGCGTAAAGCCCCGGTTTCGATGTGGCTTTCGAACCCCAGGTGTACTGCCTATTTCCACGAGCTTGACGTCCCTCCGGAACCTCCTATTGGGGATATATCAGTGTCGTCAAGGAACACAACGGCGTTGCATCATCCGTCACGGGGTGCTCGTAAACGCACACGGTCACTTCCCACAGTTTGTTACTGGGGTCACTTGGATCCCAATCGTAGACCCGCATGACACGCTCGATATCGAAAGACGCGCGGCCATCAGGTGTTGTCACTGTGAGCGGGGAGACGGGGTCCTCCGAAAAGGAAGAGGAATCAAGCGCCTTAATCGCCTCGAGGGTGCTTCGGGCAAGCTCAAGTGCCTGGGCCTTTACATCCTCCCTCGCCTTAGTTGTAAGCATGCCTGCGATGCTTGACATCGCCGGCACCAGGAGAATGGCCGCGAGGAGAAGGGCCACGAGGACCTCAACGAGCGTGAACCCATTGCTGCCGACGAGGAGTTGCTCGAGGCTTTCCGCCCGCCTGACTGGTTTATGTGAATCACTGTGCCCAAACACACCGGATTCCTCCGCTGCCTCACGACCTATCGTGCAATCGCGAGGCAGGTAACAGGATGGTATCGCGACCCGAGCTCAGTTTCGCGCTGCAGTCCAGGTCCCCCGTATGGGTGCGAGAACTTGCCGCCCGCCCTCAAAGTAGGGGGGCTGGTTGCCTTGCTGGAGGAGAGACCTATCATAGTTGGCTACAAGCTTGCCGAGCAGGAGCGGGATTCCGGGGGTGACCAGGTTCCCCGAAACGGTTACGCTAGCCCGGTCCTCTCCGCTGGGCTCGCCCGCCACTATCAGACCAAAGTCGAGCCCCAGCCAGTCCGACACAAAGGCCGTCAGATCCCCGATCGCGTCTGCGAAACCCTTAGGGAAGCCGGTGCCGACAAGGGCAGAGACGACAAGGTTGTCCAAGGAGCCTGACACTGCAGCTTCGGAGTAGACTGATCCCGACACACGGACGGGGCCCCGGCCTCCGTTCAGCACCACCGAACCGTTGGCGAGCACCGCCGGCCAGGGGGTGCCTGGCCGGCGTGACACGTACGTGTTCCCTTCGACGTAGACGGATGCATCTTCAGAGAATACGCCTCCGGCGATCTGCGTTGGCTCCGATGTGGCCGTCGACGGACCATAGATCGCGAGCACATCCGGCTTCGCATCCCGGTTCCGCCAGAAGAACCATTGCTTCTCGACCCTCCCCCTGAGGTACACAGAGCCCCCCACGACACATCGAGCGCTCGGGTCCCCAATTGCGGTGGATCGGTATCCTTCCTTATTCAACTCTCTCTGCGAGGAGTCAATGCATATGGACCCCGCTACCGTGCCGACGATCCTCGTTACGCTTCCATTCCGCCCGGTCTTGACGAAGATGCCGCCGTCCACAGGCCCTGAGATCGTTTCGACCACGCAATTCTCGAGATAGAGATCTCCGTTCACCGGGCCCTCAATCGTCCCTATTGTGCTATCTTTGTAGTAAAACGGTCCCGTGCCCACTGGTCTCAGCACATCCAGCGTCACTTTCTGCGGGGGCCACGGGGGGTTCCACTGGGCGATGGCAGGAGCAACTGCGCTCCGATAGCTTTCCCAGCCCGCGTTGCGGTCGCCAAGGTTCGGAGGGTAGCTGTTTCTGTCCTTCCATGGGAATAGCACAGGCCCGTAGAGCTGGCCCGGTGCGGGGCTTACTCCAGACATGTCGTAGACCGGAACGCCGAACAGCCCAAGCAAATCGCGCAGCAGGCTGTCACTTGATGCATAAACCACATGTCTCCACGCCTCGGCGACCATTCCCGCCTCAACGGACACTACTGTACTGCGGGAAGAACCCTCTGCTGTGGACACGATGCGATACGCCGCCGTGCCAGCAGGCGCGGCAACGCTTGCAACGTACGGAATGCCGTTCACCTCGCCGCTGACTTCAATGGTCTCGATTTCAGACGGCCCCTGCGCGCCCCCCTGCCCGCTACCCGGAGTGCCTCCGTGACCTGCGCCATGCCGGTGTGTATGCCCGTAGCCGCGGTCAGCACGGTCATCGCCATGCCGACGGCCGTGTTGATGAGGAGCCCCGCTCTCTTGGATAGACGCCTCAAAGAGCCAATGGTTGATGCCTGCCTCCGCGGCGTAGAGAGCCTTCGTTCGCTCCAACGACCACGATGTTGTACGCGCGGCCATAGTGACCATGGTTATGCACGCGATGACTATGATGGATACGAATGAGACGGCGATGAGGACCGTGATAAGGGCAACGCCTCTTTCAGCCCGTGCGCTCCGTGCGTTGGGCATGCGTTTGCCAAGGCGCGGCTTGTCCGACAGTGCAGGGCGTTTGTGCTCCTGACCGCCAAAGACCCGTGGACGCTCCCCCATGGCCCACCCCCCCCTCTCCCAGCATGTGCGGGCCTGTACGCACATTATGGGACCGCGAGTGTGACCTACCCTTTTTCCCGCAATGATTCTACGTTTTCTATTAAGTTCCTCTTCGCCAGTGGAGGATTCTCGTTTGGGGATCACGGCCGCATGGGGGAATACTCTCCATGGGAGCGATCGCGAGTGAGATAGCGGTTCGTGGCGTCTTCCGGATGCTTGGCAGTAGTCCCCACTGAGACTACATCAGGGTCTGTTCAGGGTCAGCCCGACGGCTGCATGCCATGACTGAGGGAGCCGTTAGAGGTGAAGAAAGATGCAACGCGGCGTGATGTTGGGCGACGGAATGGAGTTGGTGAACATATGGCAACCGTAGTGGTCGTGGGCGCCGGAATTGGGGGGCTCACAGCAGCGACGACCCTGCGCAAGGGGCTTGGGCCGGAACACCGGGTGGTTGTGATGGAACGTGAGACCGTCCAGGGCTTCCACCCGTCCCTCCTCTGGGTGCTGGAGGGACGGCGCGCGCCGAAGGACATCACGAGAAGCCTTGACGCGATCAAGCGACGGGGCATCACGCTCGTCCACGACACCGTTGAGGACATTGACATGGCACGCCGCCTGGTGAAATGCGAGCGAGAGCAGGTGCGCTATGACTTCCTGGTGGTGGCGCCGGGGGCAGACCACGCTCCTGAACTTGTCCCGGGCCTCGTGGACGGGCCGACGCACCCGATGGCATCGGGATCGGCTCGGACCTCGGGGCCGGTCTTTAACCTTTTCTCCATCGAGGGCGTTCTCGGCCTGCGCGGTGCCCTAGAGACCGCGGAACGCGGGGACATCCTGGTAGTCGCGCCTCGTGGCCCGCAGAAATGTCCGCCGGTGCTTTCAGAGATCGCCATGGTCATCGACCGCGTCCTGCGGAGGGCCGGGAAAAGGGGCCGGTTCGCGATAAGCGCCTTCTCCCCCGAGACCCTGCCCTTCGAGGCCGCCGGTGCCGCCGTGGGGAGGCTAGCGGTGCACACAATGGCGCACCGCGGGGTCTCGTATTACGGGAACTGGCACCTGGAAAGCGTGGACACGGCTCGCAGGGTGGCGGTGTTCACCGAGGGACGCGTGGCGTACGATATCCTCGCGTTCCTTCCGCCGATCCGGGTTCCCGACTTCGTGACGCGTGCCGGCCTCTCCTCCGGAAACGACGGGTTCGTGAGCGTGGACCCGCACTATCTCTCGGTCTCGGGATCGACCGCAACCGACCCGAGCAGCGGGAAGGACCGGGTCTTCGCCATCGGGGACGTCACTGACATCCCTATGCCGCGCGGCGGGTCGGTTCCGAAATCAGGCGCGGTCGCCCACCTCCAGTCCCTAGTGGTCGCGGGCAACATACCCGCGTTAGTGCGCGGGAAAAGCCCCGGGAGGCGCTTCTCGGGCACCGCGATGTGCGTAATAGAAATGGGAGACCTCGCGCCGATCACGGCGGTCGGCAACTTCCTCGCACAGTCGGGCGACTTCAAGGTTTTGCCGCGGCTCCGGGCGTTCGTCGCGATCAAAGCGGCGATCGAGCGGAACTGGCTCCGCGAGCGGCAGTAAGCGGCCTCCTCAGGAGCGACGTCTCCCACCGGGTGACGGCCGCTCGATGCCGCCCCCGGCTCCTTCGCGCGCTGACCGGCGGGCTGCCGCGGTCCGCCTCCCCATTCCCAGGTACGCCTGTTGGACCCTGGGGTCCTCGCGGAGCTCGCGCGACGGCCCAGCCAGCACTATGTGCCCGGTCTCGAGCACGTAGGCCCTGTGCGCCACATGAAGCGCGATCCTAGCGTTCTGCTCGACGAGGAGAATGGTCACGCCCTCGCGGTTGATCTCGCGGATTGTGCGGAAGATCTCCTGCACGAGCTTGGGCGCAAGCCCGAGCGAGGGTTCATCCAGGAGGAGCACCCTCGGATTCGCCATGAGCCCCCGAGCGATGGCAAGCATCTGCTGTTCGCCTCCGGACAGGGTCCCCGCGAGTTGGTTCCGGCGTTCGGCGAGCCTTGGGAAGAGCCGGTACGCCCGGTCCCTCCCCGCTTCGACCCGGGCGCGGTCCTGGCGGTGCTTATAAGCTCCCAGGTTGAGGTTCTCCTCAACCGTTAGCGTGGCGAACACGCGGCGTCCCTCGGGCACGTGCGCGACCCCAAGCTCCACTATTCTGTGGGCAGGCAAAGCTTGAATCTCCTGGCCGTCGAGGCGGATCCGCCCGCCGCGCGGCCGCAACAGGCCGGAGATGGCGCGGAGGGTCGTGGTCTTGCCGGCTCCGTTGGCGCCGAGCAGGGTCACGGTCTCTCCTTCGTTGACGCTCATGGTGATGCCCTTCACTGCATCCACGTTTCCATACGATACGCGAACGTCCTCAAGCTCAAGCAGGCTCATGCCAATCCACCCTTACGAGGCCGGCGTCTTCGGCGTCGTCGTCCTCGCCCGTCTCGTCGAGTTCCTCGAGGTCGTCTCCCGTGCCCAGGTACGCCTCGATCACACGGGGGTCCTGCTGGACCTCCTCTGGGGTCCCCTCACTGATCTTCTGCCCGTTGTCCATTACGGCGACCAGGTCGGACACTCCCATGACCACCTGCATGTCGTGCTCGATGAGGAAGATGGTGATCCCAGAATCCCTGATCTCCTCGATGAGGTCCATGAGCCCGGCCGTTTCCTCCTCGTTTAGACCACCTGCGGGCTCGTCAAGAATAAGGAGGCGCGGCCCCGTGGCGAGCGCCCGCGCTATCTCGAGCCGCCTACGGTTGCCATACGGGAGGTTGCGTGCAAGCTCGTCGCGACATCCCCACAGGCCCATCTGACGGAGGCACCGCTCAGCCTCGCTTCGCATGCGGTCCTCCTCTTTACGCTGAGCCGGGGTCCTGAAGATGGACGCGACTACTCCCGCCCGGCCCCTGCAATGCTGGCCCGCGAGCACGTTCTCGAAACACGTCAGGTTCTCGAAGAGGCGGAGCGTCTGAAACGTGCGCGCGATGCCCGCCTCCGCGACCTCGTGGGGCAGCTTGCCGACAAGCTCGCGTCCGGCAAAGGAGATCTCTCCCTCGTCGGGCCGGTAGATGCCGGTTATCAGGTTGAAGACGGTCGTCTTGCCTGCGCCGTTCGGCCCTATGAGACTCGTGATGCTTCCCTCACGGACGTCGAGATCGAAGCGATCCACGGCGCGGAGACCGCCGAATCGCTTGCTCACCCCCTTCAGTTCGAGGATGACGCCGCCGCCCGCCCCTCGGTTTCCCGCTCCTTGCTCCCGGTTCTCGCTACGCGCGCCGCCCATCACTCACCTTCACCTTCCTGCAACTTTGTCGACCACCGCTTGCTGGGCCAGAGCCCTTGGGGCCGGAAAATCATCATGAGGGCCATAGCGGCTCCGAAGAACAACATGCGGTATTGGGCGAAGTTGCGCAGGATCTCAGGGAGCACCAGCATGGCCGCGGACCCGAGGACCACACCGGGAATAGATCCCATGCCCCCGAGAATCACGATGCAGAAGAGGATCACCGACTCCATGAACGTAAAGCTCTCGGGCGAAATCACCACTAGTTTGGCCGCGAAGATCGTTCCGGCCGCGCCCGCGAGGCCCGCCCCCAACGTAAACGCGAGGAGCTTGGCCCGCCGGACATCGACGCCCATGGCCTCCGCCGCCACCTCGTCCTCCCGGATGAAGTTCCACGCGCGGCCTATTCGCGAGCGCTGGAGCCTGACCAGCGCGAGCATGCTTGCCGCCACGCACGTCCACACGAGATAGTAGAAGTGCACTGGCCTCTGTACGACGAGCCCCAATATCCGGAACTGGTCGAGCATGATTATGCCGTTCGGACCCCCGGTCAGCCCCCAGGGGTTGTTGAGGAGGCTGATGCGCACCATCTCGTTCAGGCCTATGGTAGCTATGAGGAGGTAGTCTCCCCGAAGATGAATGATGGGCCGCGCCAACACATGGCCTGCGAGCCCCGCCACGATCCCGCTCAGCGGGAGGAGCACCCACAGCGAGATGCCAAAGCGTGCGCTCAGTATGGCCGTGGTGTACGCCCCGATGGCGAAGAATGCCATGTGACCCATGTCGAACAGCCCGACCTCGCCCACGATGATGTTGAGGCTCAGGCCGAGGAGCACGTAGATGCCCCAGAAGACGGCGACGTCGATCCAGTAGTCGCTTGCGACCATCGGAAAGAGCACGGCGGCGGCTGCGACGGCCACCGTCACCAAAGCCGGGCTAGGCCCGGGAAACGCGGGCGCCTTGGGCGCGGACTTACGGCGTTCTAGCGAAAAGCCTGGTCCGAGACGCAACGGTACCACCTCGCAGTCTGGGTCCTGAGCTAAACCTTCTCGGCGACACGTTCGCCCAGGAGGCCCGTGGGGCGGAAAATAAGGAGCAGGATCAGGATGAGAAACACGAACACATCCTTCCATGCTGCCGAGATGTAGCCCGCGCCGAGCATCTCCAAGATCCCCAGCAGCAACCCACCCACCATGGCTCCCGGTATGTTTCCGATGCCTCCGAGGATCGCCGCGGTGAAGGCTTTCAGACCGTACGACCACCCGACGGTGAAGTGGATCTGCCGGTAGTACAAGCCGAGCAGGACCCCTGCCACCGCGCCGAGACCGGGCCCGATGATGAAGATGAGCCGGATGATCTGGTCCACGTCGATGCCCATGAGCCTTGCGGTATCGTGGTCGATGGCCGTGGCGCGGATGGCCGCTCCAACCGTCGTGCGCTGTACGAACAAATACAACCCTGCCATCAGGAGAAGGGACACGGCGAGGATCAACACCTGCATGAACCCTATGTGGACGGCCCCGATTTCCCACCGCAGATCGGGGACGGCCCACGACGGATACGCGCGGTAGCGCGGGCCCCAAATGAGCATCGCCGCGTTTTGCAGGAAGATCGAGACCCCCATGGCGGACACAACCGCTGTCAGGCGGTTTGACCTGCGCAGCGGCCGGTAGGCGGCCCGTTCCACCAGCACTCCGAGGGCAGCTATGCCGGCAGCGGACACGACCACGGTCACGATGAGAGCGGCCCACAAAGGCAGGGAACTACCGACAAACGTGCTTACAAGCAAGGTGAATCCGAGGTATGAGCCAAGCATGAAGAGATCACCATGGGCGAAGTTGATGAGCCGCATCACGCCGTACACCATGGTGTACCCCAAGGCGACCAGCGCGTACACCGCCCCTACGGTAAGGCCGTTGACGAGTTGCTCTATGAATAAAGCCATACCACCGGCACGGAGGACCCGTCCGAGATGCGGGCCTCCGTGCCGTCACCTCCGTTTCAAATGCGAGTCTCGGGTGGCGGGCAGGGTGCCCGCCGCGCGCAACCCTTGCGCGTTACGGCTGGTATGGCTTGAACTTCCCGTCAGCGGTCACTTGGTACGCCAGGTAGATGGCTCCTTCCCTGTCTCCCGCGTCGTCAAACGAGATGGGGCCTGTGATACCGGGAAGGTCTTTCATGTCCTTCCTGATGTAATCCGCGAGGACCTTGGAATCCGTGGAACCGGTCGCCTCGACCGCCGCGGCGATCACGTTGAGGGCGTCCGCAGCGTACACAGGCCACGGACTGCTCGGCGGGGCCTTGTGACGGCGCACGTACTCATCCAGGAACGGCTTCGCCTCGGGGTAGCGCAGGTCTGTGGGCATGGGCTCCTGCGTCATCAGTGCGCCCTTCGCTATCTCAATCCCGGCGATGCTGATGAACTCGTCGTTGATCGCGGCGTTGCCGCCCACGAAAACGGCCTTGCTGCCGAGGTCCCTCATCTGCCTGATGATGAGGCCTGCCTCAGGGTAGTAGCCCGTGTAGTACACGACCTCCGGCTTGGCGGTCTGCATGCGGCTGAGCACGGGCGTGAAATCCCTCTCGCCCGGCGTCACCGCGTCGTAAAACACGATCTCGGCCTTCTTTGCCTGTTCGAGCGAGCGGCGGGCGGCCTCGGCGAGCCCTTTTGCGAACGTGGTGTTGTCGTGCAGGATCGCGACCCTCTTGAGCTTGAGCGTGTTGTTTACGAACTGCGCAAAGAAGGCGCCCTGGCGGTCATCACGGAAACACGTGCGGAAGAAGAACTTCCACCCGTGGGCGGTGAGCTGCTCGGCCGTGGAGCCGTACGCGATGTTGAGGAGCCCCGCTCGCTCGTAAATCGTCGCCGCGGGCTCGGTCACGGACGAGCCGTACGTGCCTATCACCGCGACCACTTTCTCGCTCAGCATGCGCTGAGCGACCAGCGCGCTCTGCTTCGGGCTGCACTGGTCGTCGCCCGGAACGATTTCGATGGGACGTCCTAGGACACCGCCTTTGGCGTTGATCTCGTCTGCCACGATCTGCACGCAGTTCAACGCCATTTCGCCTTCATACGCCCACTGCCCGGTGATCGGCGCCTGGAGGCCTATTCGGATGGGTTCCTTCGCGGCAAACGCAAGACTTCCACACCCCAACCCCAATCCGAGAGTCATCGCTAGAAGGAAGAGACACAGACGTGACCGACGACCTCTCACTTCTCAAGCACCTCCTGTCGATCTTTTCCCCTCGCTGGGGTGCACATGCGCCTGTCCGCCCCGTAAGGTTTCCTCGTCTTCGACGTGCTCCTTGTCTCGGTACCCCCCGGACACGCATGTTCCCCACGCGGGGGCGATATTAAGCACACTAATTCGTCTCGTTCCGGGCGAGTCCTCCTTTCAGTTGATGCTCTGGCAGAAGAATTGCGTGCTAGCGGTGATGGCCCGCGTCCGGGCTAACACTGGTATATCGGGTGCTTCCTGCAGAGATCCTGGACTAGCCGGCGAGCGCGTTCGATGACGGCGCCAGACGGGGTGAGGAGGATGTCCGCAATGAGGTCTGCCACGGCCGCGGCCTCGTCCTCCTTGAACCCCCTCGAGGTGATGGCTGCCGCTCCGATGCGCACCCCGCTTGTCACCGTGGGCTTCTGGGGGTCGCCCGGTATGAGGTTCTTGTTCACGGCGATGCCCACCTCGGCGAGCGCCTGCTCAGCGCTGTGGCCTGTCACGCCCCTGCCCGCGAGGCTGCGCAGGTCCAGGAGCATCAAGTGGTTGTCCGTGCCGTCCGTGACCAGCTTCAGCCCGCGCTCCTGGAAACGCGCGGCCATCGCCTGGGCGTTCTTCACGATCTGGGCTGCATACGCCCGGAATTCGGCCGTCGCCGCCAGCTTGAACGTGAGGGCCTTCGCCGCTACGTTCTGCATGATCGGCCCGCCTTGAATGCCGGGGAAGATGGCGCTATCGATCGCCTTCGCGTGCTCCGCGCGGCATAGAATGAAGCCGCCTCGTGCCCCTCGCAGGGTCTTCGTGGTCGTGGATGTAACGAAGTCCGCGTACGGGACGGGGCTCGGATGGACACCACCCGCGACAAGCCCTGCGATGTGAGCCATGTCGACGAGGAGAAGGCTCCCGGACTCATCGGCGATCTCGCGGAAGCGCGCGAAGTCTATGACTCTCGGGTAGGCGCTCGCCCCCGCTATGAGAAGGCGGGGCCGGTGACGGATGGCGAGATCGCGGACCTGGTCATAGTCGATGCGCTCGCTCTCGGGGTCGAGCCCGTACGCGAAGGTGCGGTAGTACTTCCCCGACACATTCACGGCGCTCCCGTGGGACAGGTGTCCCCCCTGCCTGAGATCCATACCCAGGATTGCGTCGCCCGGCTTCAAGGTGGCCACGAAGACCGCAAGGTTCGCGTTGACGCCCGAATGAGGCTGAACGTTGGCGTGCTCCGCGCCGAAGAGGCGTTTTGCCCGTTCGATGGCGAGCGTCTCTACCTCGTCCATGTACTTGCAGCCTCCGTGGTAGCGATGCCCCGGGTACCCTTCCGCGTACTTGTTAGTGAGGACCGACCCCTGGACCTCGAGGATCGCGGGGGGCACTATATTCTCTGAGGCGATCAGCTCGATGGTGCTGTCCTGACGCTGCAGCTCTCCGTCTATTGCGGCCGCAAGTTCGGGATCGATGTAACCGAGCGTGTGCACGTCCATTTCCACCGTCCTTTACTGCATGTGCATGACTGCGCAACTCCTCTTCCGCTGGACTCATGCCCTTCTCCTACCCAGGTAAGCGGCTTGGATGTCTTCGTTGGCTAGGAGCTCGGCACCCGTGCCGGCCATGACGATCCTCCCGTTCTCGAGGACGTAACCCGCGTCAGCGGCGTTCAAAGCCGCAAACGCGTTTTGCTCGATGAGCAGAATGGTCGTTCCCTCGGCCCTGATCTTGCGAATCACCTCGAAGATGCTCTCGATGAGGACGGGCGCCAGCCCGAGCGAAGGCTCATCCATCATGAGCAACGCGGGTCGGGACATGAGCGCGCGGCCGAGCGCGAGCATCTGTTGCTCGCCGCCGGACAACGTGCCGGCCTTCTGCTGCTGTCTTTCCTCGAGCCGTGGGAAAAGATGGAACACCCATTCGAGGTCCTTCGCGATCCCAACCCGGTCGTTCCGGCCGAACGCACCGAGATCGAGGTTCTCGCGCACCGTCAGGTTGGGAAACACCTTTCTTCCCTCCGGCACCAGGGTGAGGCCCGACTTGATGATCGCTTCCGTGGGGCGGCCGACGATCTCCTTGCCCCGGAACCGAATGCTCCCGCTGCGCGGCTGGACAAGCCCGGCAATGGCCCGGAGCGTGCTGCTCTTGCCGGCTCCGTTCGCGCCGATGAGCGTCACGATCTGCCCGGGCTCAACGCGCATGGAAACGTCCTTTACCGCGTGTATTCCGCCGTAAAACACGTTCAGATCAGTAATTTCCAGCATGTTTATACCCGACCCCCAGGTATGCTTCGATAACGCGCGGGTTGGCCTGGATCTCCGCTGCCGTGCCCTTGGCGATGGTCTCGCCGTGGTCGAGAACCATGATACGGTCGCATACCTCCATGATGACGCTCATGTCGTGCTCGATGAGGAGGATGGTGAGGTCGAACCTCACGAGGACGTCTCTGATGAACCTCACCAGTGCCTGGCTCTCATTTGGATTCATGCCCGCCGCCGGCTCGTCGAGCAGGAGGAGGCGTGGCTTGGTCGCGAGCGCGCGGGCGATCTCCACCCTACGCTGTTCCCCGTATGGTAGGCTCCCTGCCGGCGTGTCTTTGTACCTGAGTAAGCCCAGGTCATCCAGAAGCCTGAGGGACTCCTCGTAGAGCAAGTTCTCCTCGCGCACGTATCCTGGCAAGCGGAGGACCGCGGCGGCAAGCGAGGACCTCAAATGGGACCTGTGTCCGATGAGCACGTTGTCCACGACACTTAGCGACTTCATCAGCCGGATGTTCTGGAAAGTGCGCGCGATGCCCAGGGCGCACACGAGGTCCGGCCTCATCCCGGTGATGTCCCGCCCTCCGAAGAACACGTGTCCCGACGTCGGCCTATACACCCCAGTGATCACGTTGAACACCGTGGTCTTTCCGGCACCGTTTGGGCCTATGAGCCCCACCAACTCGCCGCGGGTCACGGCCAGGTTGCAATCGCTCACGGCGACAAGGCCCCCGAACCTCATCGTTACGTGGTCAAGACGAAGCACGTCAGTGGCCGCCAAAGTTCTCACGTCCCTCCCTCAAGTCCGTTTCGGTGGCTGCGTGGAAGCGTCCCCCCCGGCTTCGCCAGCCAGCGCTTCGCGGCCGTCGTTCGTGCCGCCCTGCCCGCCTGCCGCCCGCTCCGTGCCGCGGGACCACGACTCACCGCGCGCGTCGGCTGTGGCCTGCGCCTCGCGTGCCTTTCCTTGAGCACGCAAGGAGGAGGCGCCCCAACGGGGGGCTCGGGCCCGTTCCAGCCTGCCGACAAGCCAGTCCCACGAGAACTCCTTGCCACCGAAAAGCCCTCTTTGGTAGAAGAGGATTATGACGAGCAAGACCAGCGAAAACACCACCATGCGCAAGCCGGGAATCTCCGGGATCGCCAGAGGACCGAGCCTCCACCCGGCTTCGATCGGCCGGAGAGCCTCAAGGAGAACCGTGTATAGCAGCGCAGTTACGATCGACCCCGTTATGCTTCCAAGTCCTCCGGCTACAACGATGATGAGAATGTTGAACGTGAGCATGAAGCCGAAAGTCTTCGGGTCGATGGTGCTCGTAAGGCTTCCGAGCAGGGCTCCGCCGATGCCTGCGAACACGGCGCCGGTGACGAAGGAAACCGTCTTGTGATAAGTGACCCTTACGCCCATTATCTCGGCTGCCACTTCGTCCTCGCGGATGGCGACGAGAGCCTTGCCGTGTGCCGAGCTGACGAGCCTTGAAATGAACCAGACGGTGAAGGCCGCCCATCCCCACGTCCACCAAAGGTTGTTGGCGAAGCCCGGAATGCCCTTGAGACCGAGCGCACCGTTGGTGACCGAAGGGATGTTGTTGGCGACGACCCGGATTATCTCAGCGAACCCGAGGGTGGCTATGCCCAGATAATCGCCGCGGAGCCTAAGGACCGGGAGGCCGATGAGAAAAGCGGCCACACCTGCCGCAAGCCCCCCTGCGATCACGGCCACGATCGGCGGAGCCGAGAGCACGTTGAACGGCCATGCCAGGGGAACCATCAGGAAGATGACGTCCTTGGTCGCCTGCGGCAGCGTCAGGAGAGCGGCGACATACGCGCCCACCGCCATGAACCCGGCGTGCCCAAGAGAGAACATCCCGGTGAAGCCGTAGATGAGGTTGAGGCTTGCAGCGAGGATCACGTTGATGGCCGCGAGGTTGAGGATCCGAAGAGGGTAGTCGCCGAGGTTGCGTTGCAACCAGTGGATGAGCACGGCTGCCAGCGCCAGGCTGACCAAGTTGCAAGCGAGCTTCAGACGGGCGCGCCTGGCGACGACTGAAGGGTCACGATATGAGAAGGCGTGTTCCACATCTCCTACCATTGCTCACACCTTTTCCTTTACTTCCTGGCCCATCAGCCCCGAGGGCTTCACCAGCAGAATCACTATGAGGACGAGAAAGGCGAATGCATCGCGAAAACCTGACAGGGCGGGCAGGAACGCGACTAGCATGATCTCCATCATCCCGAGGAGGAATCCGCCGAGCATCGCACCGGGGATGCTGCCTATGCCGCCGAGGACCGCCGCGATAAACGCCTTCAGGCCTGGGATGATCCCCATCAGCGGGTTGATCTGCGGGTATTTGAGGGCCCACATGATCCCGCCGGCCGCCGCAAGAGCCGAGCCCACCGCGAACGTCAGGGAAATCGTCTTGTTTACGTCGATGGCCATCAGCCTGGACGTCTCCATGTCGTGGGATATGGCCCTCATCGCAAGCCCGGCCTTGGTGCGGTACACAAGGTACGTGAGGCCCAGGAGGAGGACCATTGAGAGAAGGGGGATGACCCACGTCAAGTTCATGACCCGCACCGCGCCTATGCTGTGGTCTTGAGTGAAGAACTGCGGCACGGCGAAGGGCTTCGGGCGGCCGCCGAACACCACGAGGCCCACGTTCTCCAGGAAAAACGACACGCCTATGGCGGAAATGAGAGCCGAGATGCGAGGCGCGTTCCGCAAAGGACGGTATGCCGCCCGTTCCACTAGGACGCCCATTATGGCAGTTATCACGATGGCGGCTGCAAACGACACCCACCAAGGGAGGGTGAACACGAGCACGAGATAGAAAAGGGCGTACGCGCCCAGCATGAAGATGTCGCCGTGCGCAAAGTTTATCAGCCGCAAGATGCCGTAAACCATGGTGTACCCGATGGCCACGAGCGCGTAAAGGCTGCCGAGTGAAAGCCCGTTAGCTACGTTTTGGAGGAACACGACCCAGGTCAAAGCTCCACCTCCCGAGCAGACGATACCCTCCGGGGGCGGAAATGCCCGCCCCCGGAGCACCATGTCAGGGTGCATTCGTCCCTGCCCCATTTCGAGTGGTTGCCGGGTTGCCGCTGTTGCACCCGGGGAGGCGCACCAGACGCGGACGCGGCGCCTCGATAGAGCCCGCCCCCCGAGGCCGGACGGCAACCGCCATGCCTGTCACGCCGTTACCCTAGGGATGGATCGTAGTCACATAACGGAAAACGCCGTTCTGGACTCTGAGGATAACGGCGTCCTTGGTGGCGTTGCCGTTTTCATCGATCGTGATGGATCCAGTCACGCCGAGAAAGCCTTTCGTCGTGGCGAGAGCGTCCCTGATCGCTTTGGGGTTTGTCGAGCCTGCCCGGCGAATGGCGTCGACCACCATGTTGTACGTGTCGAAGCCCAAGGCCGCGTTGGCGTTCGGGTCCTTTCCGTACTTGTTCTTGTAAGCTGCCACGAACCTCTTCGCGACCTCGTTGGCAGGCGCCTCAGCGCTGTAGAAGGAGCTGATCGTGAGGCCTTCCACGGCTTTGCCGCCGATGCTCATGAGCTCCGGGGCGTCGAGCGCGTCACCGCCCAGTATCGGGATGTTGCTGCCGAGCTGGCGGAGCTGCTTGGCTATGAGCGCCGCGTCACCGAAATAGCCTGGGACGAAGAGGGCCTCGGCCTTGGCTGATATCACCTGGGTGAGCTGGGCCGTGAAGTCCTGGTCGCCTGTTTGATATGCGACCTCGGCAACTATGCTCTTGGCATCACCGGTGAGGGCCGCGAACGTCTTCTTGAAGTAGTTGGCTAGACCCACCGAGTAGTCCTGGGCGACGTCCTTCAGAATGGCCACTTTCTTGAGCTTGAGATTGTTAAACACGTACTTGGCCATCACTTCGCCCTGGAACGGGTCGATGAAACACGCGCGGAACACGTACTTCTTGCCCTGGGTCACGAGGGGGTTCGTGGCCGAGTCGGTTACCATCGGGATGCCGGCCTTCTCAGCGACATCGCCGCCGGCAATGGAATTCGAGCTCCCGTAGCTCCCTATGATCGCGACGACCTTCTCCTGTTCGACGAGACGGGCCACCGCGTTCGCGGATTCAACTTTGTCGCTCTTGTTGTCCACGAGAACCAGCTTGATCTGTCTCCCGAGGACTGTGGGCTGCATTTCGTTGGCGAGGAGGATGCCTTCCCAGGTCATCTGACCACCGGCGGCCATCGCACCGGTCATCGGCTCATAGACGCCGATCTTGATGGGCTCGGTGCTCTGGGCGAGTGCTGCGCAGGAGGTTAAAAGGATCAAAAGGGTTACTCCCAAGACTGCCTGAATCGACCTTCTCACGGTGATAGCTCCTCCTTTGCTTCGGGACCGGCACATGAGCATATGAGCTGTCCGGGCCGGGCCCCTCTCTTCTGGGACCTGCTCATACTCAGATACACTCTCCATCAGGCAAGTCAGGCGCTTGTCTTTGTATCTCTTAGGCTCTTTTCACCCCCTGCCGTGCGCGTCTTGAGCGGGAGCCGGGCAAGGCGACCTTCTGCTTCCGAGCTGCTTCCGAGGCGTGGCCTTCCGGCCCCTTGGAAAACGGGGATGTGGCGTAACCCCCGGAAGCTCTTCGTCGGCCCGTAAGCACCCGCAGCGCGGCCTCAAACAAGTCACGTAATTCGCCACGACACAGCGGAATCCTTCTGGTCGGTTTTTCTATCACTGAGGGCGCGCCGGGCATCTGCGAGCAAACCACCGCGGGGGTAAGGGACTTAGTAGATCGCAGTAAGTAATCGCCGGTTCCAGGAAGCGCACGTGCCATGCCGGGTTGCCGGTGTTGCACTCGAGGAAGGCGCCTCAAGCGGGGCGCGCTTCGCCAAAATCCGGCCCGTGTGGCAAGTGGCCGGATTGTGACACCTCTCGTGCAATCACCGGCAACCCGGCGACTACTGGAAGAGGGGCGAGGACTAATGCACGAGACGGTTGACCTTTCCCAGTACTTGCCAGTTCAGGCGACCACGGCGGCGGTTTTGGGCGACTCAACCGGGCCGCGTTGGCATAATGTGCGAAACATCAACAGTCTCATGCACCCTCACTTAGCTGCATAAACGCAAACATGGACAGCGGTTGGACAATTCCAGCCGCTGTCCATCTATTCAACCCCAGCGTAGGGGCTATATCACAAGTGATTGGTGCGAGAGGAGGGATTTGAACCCTCACGGGGGTTGCCCACCAGATCCTAAGTCTGGCGCGTCTGCCGTTCCGCCACTCTCGCACCGTAAACGTCTGTCCGTTCTCGATTGTTGCGTAGAGCCGCCCGGCTCCAGAGCCTGATGCCCGTGCTCTTACGTAACGTATTCTATCAGATGGCTCGGCTGAGATCAATCACCCGCATCGCCTTGCGCCGCCTGTCTGCGGGTCGCGAGCCGGGGATTTCGCCTGGCCTCGGACGCGCCGCCCGCCGCACCACGCTACCATGGGAGCCTGCTTACGGCCCTCTTGATGCTGGGCAGCGCGTCCATCGCTGCCTGCTCGCCGCGGGCGATGATCTCGCGCGCCTCCCAGAACTCTACCCCTGTGGCGAACGACACGTCGGGCTCGATCACCACTTTCGCCTCTCCCCGCCTGGGTTCGAACAATCGCATCTGCATGATATCGAGAGTGTTCAGGATTATGTCAACTGTGCCGGGCTTCTCCACCTGCTTGCGCTCGAGCTTCGGCAGCACGCTTACGGCCACGGATACGGCCGACTTATCGAGCAACCGGATGTAGTCGACGGGGACAGGATTCACGACGCCGCCGTCCACGAGCATTCTGCGGCCCAACTGGACAGGCACAAACACCACTGGGATGGAGATGCTGGCGCGTATGGCGTCAACAACGTCTCCCTCTCGAAAGATGACCTCCTCACCTGTGAGGATGTCCGCCGCAGCTATGGCCAGCGGGATTTTGAGCTCGGAGAAGTCCACGTCCCCGATGAACGAGCGGAGGAGTTCCTCGATCTTTTTCCCCACGATGAATCCTTGCCTCGGGGGTATGGGATCGATCCAGGCAAGCACGGATCGCCTGGTCACGGCGAGCGCGTACTTCTCCATCTCGGCGAGGGGCATTCCCGCCGCGTAAAGCCCTCCGACGAGGGCGCCCATGCTGGCTCCTGAGATCGCTTTGACCTCAATTCCCTCGCGCTCCAGCACCTTCAACACGCCTATATGGGCGAGCCCTCTTGCCGCGCCGGAACCGAGGGCGAGACCGACGCCGCGCTTGTGCAGGCACCTGGTATCCTCACCAACCGCCATCAGCCGTTATCCCCCTTGAGCAATCTCGTATTATCTATGCCGCGTGAGCCCCCAGGTAAATGCCCGCGACCCACCATGCCTTCCCCTCGCCTGCTCGCGTTCACCCTCTCGTCGTCCCGTCCCCTCCTCATCCCCGGACTCTAAAGGACGAGAACTCTCCGTGGTATTCGCACCACCGTACCTCGACGCCGTCCACCCTTGCCCAGGGCGGTCCCTCCCGCAAGAGCGCAATGAAACGCTCGATCCTGTAACGCTCGCCCTCAGCGACGACCTCGACCGCGCCGTCGTAGCGGTTCTTGATCCACCCGCAAAGGCCGAGCGCCATCGCATGCCTTTGGGCGAACCCTCGGAATCCGACTCCCTGGACTCTTCCAGTCACTGTCATCTCGGCCCTCGCGGCGTCCCTTGCGTATTTCGAAGCGTCGCCCTGGCCCGATTCCGTCCTCACCATAGCGGCATCTCTACCTTTTAATGGTTGTCATCCCATAATGTTCAGCCCGGAATTCTACACGAACATGAGTAAAACCTTCACGGCCTGGACATGACTATAGGTGCCGACGGTCCCACGGTTGATGCGAGGGGATTATGGCAAAGGCCATATTCTGAAGGAGAGAGCCATTTCTCACTTTGTTGTGAACTTGCCTCTCCCACCTCAACTCAACCGTCACCGTCGGCCCTCGTTTCGTTCGAAGGCGAACACAAGGCCGGCGGGGCGCGACCGGCCCCAGCGCAACAGAGCCGCCTGGCAACCCTGCCACGGCGGCTCTCGACGTGCCTCATTGCCCCTCTGCCCACACGCCGGTCCCCGGCCTGTGAGGGCTATCAGGTACAAAAAACTGGTCGGAGCGGCGAGACTTGAACTCGCGACCTCCTGAACCCCATTCAGGCGCGCTAGCCAAACTGCGCCACGCCCCGACCAAACCCTAGCTTGCCCGCATCCTCGCGGTCCAAGTGAATTATACCAGATCGATGGCGTGGCCGCAACCCCGAGTTTGACCATGCGGCTCGGGGCGGGTCGAGCTCGATCGGGGGATGAGGCTGGTTCAGCCCGGCCTCATTTGGCAACGGCGTCTTTCAGGGTCTTGCCGGCCTTAAAAACCGGCACCGTCCTCGCCGCGATTCGGATGGTCTTCCCAGTCCTTGGGTCTCTGCCTGCCCTGGCCGCCCTCTTTCGCGTTTCAAAGCTCCCGAAGCCCACGAGAGACACTTTTTCCCCTGCGGCAAGGGCTTCCGAGATGGATTCAAACACCGCGTCGACCACTCGTCCCGAATCCTTCTTGGTAAAACCGGTTTTGGCTGCGACTTTGTCAACCAGCTCCGTCTTGGTCATTCCGGAAACCTCCTTTCGCAGGTATGTTGCCCACTTCAAGCAGGATTTATAAAGGCGGGCCGCCCCTTGTGGCCCGCCTTCGCCGTTCGTCCTGGCTTTCTCGTCCCCATCGCTCCCCGCCTTGTGTTTCGTCGTCAGCCTGCGGTCTCCGCGGCGGGCGTCTGCCGTCTGCCCGACCTCACGTGAGCCTCGGCAGGCCTCACAGGATTATGCAAATGAGTCCTCCACTGCCTTCGTTCACGATTTTCTGGAGGGTTTCCTGCAGCTTTTGCTGGGCGTTCTCGGGCATCCGATAAAGCTTGCTCTCGATGCCTTCCTTTACTAGTTCATGCAAGGACTTGCCGAGGAAGTCGGTGTTCCAGATGCGGTCGGGGTCCTTCTCGAACTCCTCCGACAGTCGCCTGACAAGCTCCTCTCCTTGTCTTTCGGTGCCTACATTGGTCGTGACCTCCGTCTCGATGTTCGCCCGGATCATGTGGATGGACGGCGCCGACGCCTTGAGCCTTACGCCGAATCGGCTCCCCTGCCTGATGAGCTCCGGCTCCTCGAACGTGAGCTCGTCTAAAAGCGGCATCACTATGCCATACCCCAACTCGCGCGCGTCTCGAAGCCCGTCCGTGACCTTGTCGTACTCTCTCTTCGCAACCGAGAGCTCCTTCATGAGGCGCAGGAGGTGGTGATCGCCTTCCACCTCGAGGCCGCTTACTTCCTGGACTACCTGGAAGAAGAGGCTTCTCGGGGCTTCGAGGTCGATGACCACCGTGCCCGTGCCAAGTTCCATCGTGGTGAGATCCGCTTCGGAGACGAACTCTTCCTGGGAAAGCTTATCAACGACCCCGTGTATGTCGCGTATTCTCTTGACTTCCTTCACCGTGCCCACCACAGCCTGCTGGAACCTCTGCCTGAGCCAGTGGTCCTCCGCAAGCTCGCTGAGCCATACAGGCAACCTCACGTTTACCTCGCGGACGGGGAATTCATACAGCACTTCACGCAAGACCCCTTTGACGTCCTCGACGTCCATCCGCATGCAGTCGAGGGGGATGACCGGTACCTGGTACTTGTCGGCCAGCTCCGACGCAAGGTTCTGGACCTCTCTTGACCACGGTGCCGCCGAGTTGAGGACCGCCACGAAGGGCTTATGAAGGTCGCGAAGCTCGGCAATGACTCGCTCCTCCGCGGGGACGTAGTTCTCTCTCGGGATCTCCGTGATCGATCCGTCTGTGAGCACGACGAGGCCGATCGTGGAGTGGTCGGTTATGACTTTCCTCGTCCCGAACTCCGCCGCCTCCTCGAACGGGATCTCGTAGTCGAACCAAGGCGTAACGACCATCCTCGGGCCGGCCTCATCCTCGTAACCGAGCGCTCCCTTCACCGTGTAACCGACGCAGTCAACGACCCTGACTCGGACCTTGACGTTGTCCTCGATCTCGACTTCCACGGCCTCGCTCGGCACGAATTTGGGCTCGGTCGTCATGATAGTCCTGCCGCCCCCGCTTTGCGGCAGTTCGTCCACCGAGCGTTGTTTGTCGTACACGTCGGAGATCCTCGGGAGGACCAGGAGGTCCATGAAACGCTTGATGAATGTGGACTTCCCCGTTCTGACCGGCCCGACCACTCCAATGTAGATGTCGCCGCCTGTACGTGTGGCGATGTCCTGGAAGATATCGAACGTCTCCATACCGGCTCCCTCCCCCGGCACCGGGTCGCACCCGGCTTTCAGAATAATGTATATGACCGGAGGAGACGATTATTACCCAGGCTTCGAAAACGGCGGACGAACCTGTAAAACCAGGCGGCGCACATCGCAACCTCCGGGCCGGGCCGATGGGTTGAGGGCTGGGCGCCGCTACGGACCGGACTACGCCTGGCCCTTGATCAAGGAGAACGCCTCGGCTCTTGCGGCGACGTCCTTGCGGAACAAGCCGCGCACCGCGGAGGTCACGGCGATGCTGCCCGGCTTGGTCACGCCGCGCATCGACATGCACATGTGCTCGGCCTCGATCACCACCACCACACCGTGGGGCTTCAGCGCCTCATCGATCATGTCCGCGACCTCGCTCGTGAGCCTTTCCTGAAGCTGCGGCCGTCTCGCGACGGTCTCGACCACCCTCGCGAGTTTGCTCAGGCCGACGACGCGGCCGCCCTTCGGCAAATACGCCACGTGCGCCTTGCCGTGGAATGGCAGGAGATGGTGTTCGCACATGGAATAAAATGGGATGTCCTTGATGATGACCATTTCCTCGTGATGCTCGTTGAAAACCGGCGTGAGAAGCTCGCGCGGGTCCTTGCCGACCCCACAGAAGATCTCTTCGCACATCTTCGCGATCCGGCGCGGCGTCTCCCGCAGGCCCTCACGGTCCGGGTCCTCTCCAATCGCCTCAAGTATGTCCCGTACTGCTCGCATGATCCTTGTTTCGTCCAATTGCGCGTACCTCCTCATATCAGCTTCATATCAGCTTCCACTCAAGCCTTCGCGCGGCCCGAGACGGGAGCGGCTATGTCGGCCCTCATTTTCCCCCGGGCGCGCGGTCAACCATGTTCCCAAGGATGAGCGCGAGCGCGCGAAGGTCCATGGCGTTGTGCTCAAGGATCGGGCGTATCAGGACGGGATTCCGGCTCCTGACGAACTCGTGGTAGACCTCGGGGATCATGTAGCCCGGGATGTCCCCGTGGCGCACGTGGCCTACAAGGTGCTCCGCCACCGTCACGAGCCTGCAGTCGGGCAGCACACCACGGTAGACACGCCGCACGATTCTGAGCAAGTCCAGATGGAGCTGGCACGACCCGCACTCGATGCCGTGGAACGCCATACGGTCGCGTATATACGGGACATCGAACCTGCGCCCGTTGTAAGTCGCCATCACCGGGAACCTGCCGAGTTCGTCCCGGACCGCCACGAGCACGTGGGCTTCCTCTTCGTAGGACCTTGCGAGGAACTGCCGAAGGAGCAGGATGCCGTCGTCCCGAAAGCTCATGACGCCCACGAGGAAGAGCGGCTGCGTGCTGTAGAGTCCGGTCGTCTCGATGTCGACGAACGCGATGTCGGTCACGGGGCAGAACCCAAGGAGGTCGAGCTCGGACGCTCCGCATCCGGAAAGGAATTCGGAGTCGTTTTTCTCGATCGCCGCAAGCACGGCGCACGCTGCCTGCCCCCAGCGCGGGTGTCGAGACAAGCACGCAAGATCGTGGTACCCCTGTGCCTTCAACTTCTCCTCGGTTTTCGGCCCGATTCCCCGCAAAAGCTTGAGATTGCGCCGGAGCCTGTCCCGCGCGTCGTTTAGAGAAACGTACACGGGAGGGAACGCGCGCTCAGCGACGTAGTAGTCTCCCTCTCCGAGAAGCTCGTTAGCCGGTCTCGGCGTGGTCCTCACCCCGGCAATCCCCCTTTCCGCCCACATGCACACGCGGCTCTCATCAGTGCGTACCCCACACGAGCATGGCTGCGTAACTATGCCGGCTCGCCCAACCAACCATTCGCTGTCCCTATCCGCAACCCTTCGTCGGAAACACCTGCGGGCGGAGCCGGCCTCCTACGTGACCGACCCCGCCCGACGGCTCCACAGCGACGCATGTGCGGCGCCGCCCACGTCCACCCAGTCGAGCGCGAGGGTGACTCTCAATGGTAGTTACGATCTGCGCCGCGCGGAAAGCCCCCTATATGATGCTTCTGCTTGAACTCCTCCGAGAACGTGCTGGAGAAGTGGATCACGTAGCCGGAGTCGAGGGTGATGAGAACTTCCTCCCAATAACCCGGATCCTGCGGCCCTGCCTCGCTTGTGCGGACGTCCACATCCACTATGACGGTGCCCACGACGCTTTGCCGAAATCCCTCGACATCGTCAATCAGATAGCAGGCCATAGCCATCCCTCCCTGATTGATCTCATTCCCAGCGTCTGGCGTTCACCGGCCAGCGGTTTCGCGCTTGGACCTCGAAGCGCTGCTCCTGCTATTATCCTATTTTGCGGGCTAGCCGGCGATGACGCGGACCCGGTAGAGGATCTCGACTTCTTTCCCCTTGGGCACCTTGACTTTGAACGCGGCCGTGCTCGCGTCGAGCTTCTGGTATGACGACGGAACGCAGCTCAGGATCGTCCATTCCCCGGGAAACCGCTCGACGGCCGTGATCTCGACGTCCTCGTCCTTGTGGTTCCGAAGCTTGATGCAACATGCCTCCTCGTATGAATTGCTCCCGGTTTTCTTGTAGTCAGTGACCGTGCGTTCCCCCACGAGGTCGAAAGCGTTCCCCACATAGAGGCGCACGGTTTCATCGCGGGGGGTATGCCCGACGGTATCCTCTCCCACGAAGTCGAGGCCTTTGTCGCCCGAGGCTTTGTACACGCGCACCTTTCCCGCCGGAAGCGGGAGACCCAGCCCCGCATCGGCCTTGTTCTGAAACTCCACGATGACCTTGACGTCCCCCGTTTCCTTCTTTCCAGCGTACGTTTCGTTCCCATAACGCCCGTCCGGAACCTCGAAAACGTACGACTTGCTTACAGGCACGCTCGGTGCGGAGAGGAGGGCGATCTGTTTGAGCTCGTTGTCGGCAAGCGTGGTGCGACGCGCAAGCTCGTACGAATGGTACTCGAAAACAGGCTGCTCATCGAAGGCACCCGCCGCGAACGCGGTGGACGCGCGCATCGGCACGGCCTTAAGAACGGCCTCGTCCCCCACCGTACGCACTTCGCCCGCTACGAGCTTGAGCGAAGCGTTCGGGTATGTGGCTCCGCTCTTATTGTCGAGCGTGACCCATCCGTTAACGGCTGCGAACCTTTCCTTCGCGTCCAGCACGCAGACGTAGTCCGCACGCCAGCTTATGCCGCCTGTGAAATAGTCAGCTTCCACAACGTGGTCGGCTGTCGAGCGCGCATCTACATGCCACACGAGGGTCGGCTGCAGGACGAGACCCGAGGGCAGCTCGGGAAGCCTGACGTTGCCCGGCGGGACAAAGACGATCCTGTCATCGTACATCTCGACGGTGAGCTGGCCTTGGGAATCCACGGCAAGGAGGCGGGCCGGAAGCATGACGCCGTCCTGGTTGACCTCGATCTCCTTGCCGATGTACTTCTTAAGGACTCTATCTCTGCTCGCGAGGTCGTACTCGAAACTCTGCTCGAGCACCTTGAGGTCGGCTGGCGCAGTCAGCGAGACCAAGCGGACTGAGGACGGGTCAATCTCCCGGGCGACCCGGGAAAACCTCAAGGTGTTCGCACCCTGGTTGAACGGCACCAGGCGCTCGTCACGCACCAGAGCGAGGTTGTCGTAGATGGTGAGGGACACGTTTCTTTGCTGCTCAGGACCGACCTCTATGCTCGCGTCCTGCGCGAGTGCCGAGCCCTGGGCGGCCACCGCGCCGGGCGCCCCGAGCGCGGGGGCCACAAGGACTGTCACCGCAAAGAGCAGGAAAACCAGAACGCGCCTTCGACCCGTCATGTCAATCCCCCCTTAGACTCGGCTCGGAACGTGGCGCCAACCACGGGCACTTGGGTCAGCTCACGAGCTCGGCCACTGTTGCGGCGTCAAGCCGTTTCACGACCTCCGTGACGAGCGCCACGGTGTGGTCGTAGTCGTCTCGGTTTATGAGGGAAGCGTGGCTGTGGATGTAGCGCGACGGGACCCCGATGACGATGGACGGAACACCGCGACCGTGGAGGTGGATCCTACCGGTATCAGCCGCTCCCCCCTCCATGAAGTCTGTCTGGTAAGGGATCCCATGGGCCTTTGCGGTATCGATGACGAGGTCGCGCAGCTTGATATTGGGGATCAAAGATCTGTCGTATATGAGGATAACGGGGCCCGCACCCATCCGTTCTTGGACCTTCTCCTTGTCGCCGCCAGGGATGTCGTTGGCGATGCCGACTTCGAGCGCGAACGCAACATCGGGATCGACCACATCTGAACTGGTCTCCGCGCCGCGTAGCCCGACCTCTTCCTGCACGGTAGCCACGCCATAGACGGTGTTGGGGTGGGTCGCGTCATGAAGGTTTCTGAGCACGTCGATGAGAATAGCGCAACCGACCCTGTCGTCCCATGCCTTGCCCATGTATACCTTCTCGTTCTTGAGGATCTGAAACCCACTCTCCGGGACCACGGGATCCCCCGGGCGGATGCCGAACTCGTTCGTGGCTTGGTCGAAGCTGGTGGCTCCTACGTCTATGAACATCTCCTTCTTCTCGACGACCTTCTTGCGCTCCTCTTCGGTGAGAAGATGAGGCGGCTTCGAGCCGATGATGCCGGGCACGTCACCGGACGCGGTCTTGACGACGACCCTCTGCGCTAGCATGACCTGGTCGAACCACCCTCCGAGAGGCAGGAACCTTAAAAAGCCCTCGGGAGTAATGGATTTAACCATGAACCCGATCTCGTCCATGTGGGCCGCCAGCATTACCCTGGGCCGGTCGCCCGTGCCCGTGCGGCGCGCCACGAGGCTTCCCAGCCGGTCCTGCTCGATCGCGGCGTACGGCTCCACATACTTTCGTATGATCTTCCGTACCTCCCTCTCATAGCCTGACACCCCGGGGGCTTCCGAGAGCTCTTTGAGCATCTTCGCAATCGCATCCATCGGAGCAAACCCTCCTCCACAAGCTGGCGGGGCACACCCGCCGCATACCATTTCTTTTGGTTACTTCGCCGCCTCTTACTCCTATCCTGCTTTGCCCGTGCAGCAGAACGCGTTCTTGGTACCTCGTGAAAAAAACGGGGAACGAATCGCTCGTTCCCCGATGCGAGTCCTATCGGCACATGTACTGCGCCTGCGTGATGCCCTCGAACGACGCTACCCGGGGGAGATCTTCGTCACGTCGTGCTCGTCGAAGATCCCCCTTTTCACCTCGGAAGCTATGATTCGGCGGGCCTTGAACTGGTCACGAATGTAGCGGCACGCGACCATGGGGTCCACCTTTTCCCCACATGTAAACACATCGACCGCAGCATACCTGTGCTCTGGCCAGGTGTGGATGGCCAGGTGCGACTCGGATATGACCACCACACCACTCACACCCTGAGGGCTGAATTTATGAAACGCCACCTCGCGGATCTCAGCTCCTGCCCGCAAAGCAGCGTCTACCATGATCTCCCGAACGGCTTCGATGTTGTCAAGCACCTCAGGGTCACACTCGTACGCCTCGCACAGGATATGACGCCCCAAAGTGTTTGCCATCCAAAGTCCCGCCTCCCTTCCAGATCTCTCCCTTCCGACCGGTGACTTGCCCGATCAACGCAATTTTAGCAGATCACGCCCCAAAGTCAAGGGAATCTGTGCGATTCGTCCACCGTCGTCGCAGGTCACATTGGGTGTGTGCCATCCCCTGAGACGGGTCTCAGGAGCCCCTTCCGGGACAATGCGGAGAGGCCGCTAAGGACCGCAAGCTTTACGTGATGCCTGGAGAGGCCTCCCTGGATGTACGCCACGTACGGTGCGCGAAGCGGCGCGTCCACCGTGAGCTCCGAGGATGACCCCTGCACGAAGGTCCCCCCGGCCATAACGACCCTGTCGACATACCCCGGCAGGGGGCTCGGCTCAGGAGCGTACTCCGCGTTCACGGGGCTCGCTAGATGGAAACCCCGGCAGAAAGCGAGCAACCTTTCCTCAGTGAACATTCTCACGGCGAGCACGGTGTCGGACCGGAGTTCGCTCGGGCCGGGCAGCGTGGGGTAGCCGAGGGTCCGGAAGACCTGGGCAGCGACGCACGTGCCCGCGAGCGATTCCGCCACGACCGCCGGCGCAAGGAAGAAGCCCTGCAGGATCAGGCGGGACTGCCCCAAGCCCGGTCCAACGGCGGCGCCTACCCCCGGGGCCGTGAGCCGGGCCGCGATGCGCTCGATGACGTCACGCCTCCCGGCCACGTAGCCGCCTGCGGGCGCGATGCCTCCTCCAGGGTTCTTGATGAGCGAGCCCGCCACGACGTCCGCGCCTGCCGCGGTTGGCTCCCGGTCTTCGGTGAACTCGCCGTAACAGTTGTCAACGACCACGATGATGCCCGGCTTCTTTTCCTTGACCGCGCGCGTGAGCCGCTCGATCTCGCTGACCGACACTGACGACTGCCATGCGTATCCTCGGGAGCGCTGGATGAACACCACCTTGGTTCGAGCGCCGATGGCCTGCAGTACCTTGTCCACGTCAAGGGCCTGATCTTGTCCCTCTCCCCGCTCGCGAGCGGCGATTCGCCACGTTATCCCGAGCTCGGCACACGACCCCGGAACGACCCGCCCCATGCCGACCACGTCCCGCAGGGTGTCATAAGGCTCGCCCGTGGCGAACAAGATCTCTTCCCCCGGAAGGAGGAGGCCGAAGAGACAGAGAGACAGCGCGTGGGTGCCGGAGACTATTTGATGCCGAACGATGGCCGCCTCGGCCCCGAACACCCTGGCGAAGACGGCTTCCGCCGCCTCTCTGCCGGGATCGTCGTAACCGTATCCGGTGGTATCGGCGAAGGACTGGTCGGTCACACCAACCTCCCTGAACGCGCGCAACACCCGTGCGAGGTTGCGCCCGGCGAGGGCGTCTATGGCCTCGAGGTCGCGGCTGCAGAATTCCTCGGCTTCGCGGAACAAGGCCCATAGGCCCGGGTCGATGTCGAGGCCGCTTGCGGCCACGTCGTCGAATCCATTCGTGCCGTCCACGACCCTGCCTTCCTCGTGTCTTGTCATGAGAACCGGACTCCTGCTTCTTCCAGCCGGGATATCGCCTCTTCCAGCCTGGCGTCGTTGATGGTCACGGATATCCTGAAGTAACCCTCGCCCGCCGACCCATACCCGACTCCGGGGGTGACGAACACGCCCGCCTTCTCCAGCACGTGTTTGGAGAAGTCTATCGACGTGTACCCTTTCGGCACGGGGGCCCAGACGTAGAACGTTCCCTTCGGGAGCTCAAGGTTCCACCCGAGCCGGTTCAGGGCGGCGACGATCTTCTCGCGACGCCTCGCGTACGCCGGCAGGACTTGGGCGAAGTGCTCCGGGGGCGTCTCAAGGGCGGTTATGGCGGCGTACTGAACTGGCTGGAAGATTCCGGAGTCGAGGTTGGTCTTCAGCCTGCCCAGCGCCTCGATGACTTCTCTGCAGCCTGTGGCCCAACCGATCCGCCAGCCCGTCATGTTGTAGGTCTTCGACAGAGAGTGAAACTCGATCCCGACCTCCTTGGCGCCCGGCACCTGGAGGAAGCTCGGGGCCACGTAGCCATCAAACGTGATCTCGCTGTACGCAGCGTCGTGGCACACGATTATAGAGTTCTCTCTGGCAAACTCCACCACTGACTCGAAGAACCTGGT
>JBLNCC010000058.1:0-75705 GCA_050260395.1 Betaproteobacteria bacterium | reverse complement strand
TCCCGCCGCTGTCGCGAGGGATGCTTGCGGTGTCAATCCAGATACCGACGGGGATCCGCCCACCGGCGACTTCCACACCGGCTTCCGCATCAACTCCACCTCGAGATCCAGTTCCGGCTCCAGCTCCGGCTCCGGCTCCAGCTTCGGCTCGGGCGCAGGCTCCAGCGCCGGCAAGCGCTCCCGTCGAGGCCACCATGGCTGACAGCACCAAGAGCAACACCCATTTCCGAGCATTCGCCGTCATACGTCCTCAACTCCACCGACGCCTGTCCAGGAAAGCTCAAGTTCCGGCTGCCCTGCTGAATGTCACAGCTCTTCCCGCGGCTTCTCGCTTGTTTTCTCCGCGCTCGCGCGAAACACCTTCCCGTCTTCGCCCGGCCACTTGTCGCACCGCTTGCCATCATCCACCTCCACCCGACGGCTGCCGGTGCGGCGATTCTGCAGGACACCGCGGAAAAGCCTCGCCGCGCGTTACCGGTGTCGCTCTGCGGAGACGGCGCCGTCTGCGGCGCCCCTCGTTCGAGTTTGACGCATGGGCTAGCCGAATTCCAGGCCCCGTCGCGCGGGGTGGCCGGCGGGGCCCGTGTGCGCTACTTCGTGAACCACTCTCTGATCTGCGATTCGGTGGGAATCTTCCCCTCGACCTTTTTCTCACCGTCCACCAACACAGCGGGAGTCATCATGACTCCTCGCTCGATGATCTCGTCAATGTCAGTTACGTGGACGATTTCGGCCTCAACCCCGAGCTTTCGTATGGTTTCGGCGATCATGTCCTCGGTCTTTCGACACTTCGGGCAACCTGTGCCGAGTATCTCTATCTTCACGCCTACCCCTCCTTTCACGCGTATAGTCTCCTGGACCCAAGTCTTTGAAACCCTGCCACCTATGCGACGATGGCTCCAAAGATCATGCCGCTTATCGTTGCCATGACGACCACCAAGGACACGTAAGCAATCGTCTTCCTCAGCCCGAGCACGCTGTTGATCACGATCATGCTCGGAAGGCTGAGCGCGGGTCCAGCAAGGAGGAGCGCCAACGCCGGCCCCTGGCCCATCCCGGACCCGAGAAGCCCCTGGAGTATCGGAATCTCGGTCAGCGTCGCGAAGTACATGAACGCCCCAACCAAGGAAGCAATGAAGTTCGCGAGGAGCGAATTCCCGCCGACCAGCGCCGCGACGTAGTGCGATGGAATGAGCCCGCTATCGACACCCGGGCGCCCCATCAAAAGCCCCGCGACCATAACTCCTCCGAAGAGGAGCGGCATGATCTTCTTCGCGAACTCCCAGGTCGAGTCCTTCCAGGCCACGAGCTCTTCCCGCCTGAACCAGGCTCTGAGCATGTATGCAAGGTAGGCAAGAAGCGCCACCACGAGATACCACTTAATCCTGAAGACATCGTACCAGAACCCTACGCGCTCAGCAGGCTTACCCCACGCCGCGAACACCAAGATGAGCACGAGCGTCGCGAAGTACGCGGCCGTCTGTCCCAGAGTGCGCTCCCCGCTCTCCGCTGCCTGGGCCGCGGCCGCGAAGGCCTTTTGCCGGTCCGTCTCCTCGCCCCTGAAGAGAGCCGTCATGGCGAGACCTATTACCACGGAGAAGAGCACCGCACCGACAGCCCTGGCAAGCCCGATTTGCCACCCTAGAACCCGCGCGGTGAGTATGATCGCGAGCACGTTGATGGCCGGCCCCGAATACAGGAACGCCGTGGCCGGGCCGAGGCCAGCGCCTCGCTTGTATATCCCCATAAAGAGCGGCAGCACTGTACAGGAGCACACGGCCAGTATCGCACCCGACACCGAGGCGACCGCATACGCAAGCCACTGCTTCGCGCCCCGTCCCAGATATCTCATTACAGACTGCTGGGAGATGAAATTCTGCATGGCTCCCGCTATGAAGAACGCGGGAACGAGGCAGAACAGCACGTGCTGCCTGGCGTACTCCTGCAACATGTAGAACGCTTCAAGTATCGCAGCCTGCACCCGCGGGTTGCCGAAAGGCGTAAAGTAGGCGAGGAGGAATACACCGACTATCAACGCGAACGCCTTCAGTTCTTTCACAGATCGTTCACTCCCTCCCGTGCGGGGCGGCAGTGCAGGCGAAGACACACTCTCCGTTGGCACCCACCCGGTCGACGCACCTCATGAACTGGTAGACACACGACATCCTTAGACCATACACAACGTTAAGCCCTTCCTTTCTCGAGCTCACCACCCCCGCCGCCTTGAGCACGCTGAGGTGCTTGGAGATGGTGGACTGATCAAAACCCAACCGGTCAACGAGGGCACACACGCACTTCTCTCCCTCGTTCGCCAGGATTTCAACTATCCGCGCCCGGGTCTCGTGGCCAAGGGCCTTGAATACGGCTACTCGTCTTCTCATGACGTCATCGTAAGCCATCTGCGCCACCTCCATGACTATATTGCCATATAGCCATGAACAAGTCAAGAAGATTTTGGGTGGGCATCACACCGACGCGAGTCGCTGTGACACCCGAACCGGGCGGAGAGTCGCCCGGCGTTTCGCTTACGTCGCCGGCTGCCCTTGCGGCCCGGGTTGTGATGTGCCCGCTGCTACCTTGGGAGCCGGGAACCAGTGTCGCGTCCTGTTTGAAATGGCGACAAGGCTCAACATTATCGGGACCTCCTCGAGCACTCCGACCACGGTGGCCAGCGCCGCCCCCGACTTCAAGCCAAAGAGGGAGATCGCCACGGCCACCGCGAGCTCGAAGAAGTTGCTTGCGCCGATCATGGCCGCCGGGGGTGCCACTGTCCTATCCACCTTCCACACTTTGCACCACGCGTAGCCTAGCATGAAGATGAGGTATGTCTGGATCGTAAGGGGAACCGCTATCAGAAGTATGTGGATGGGATTGCTCAGGATTATCCCGCCCTGGAAGGAGAACAGGATTATGAGCGTAAGCAGGAGGCCTATTATGGTGAATGGCTTCAGCTTCGGAAGGAATTGCGACTGGAACCACGCAATGCCCCTCGTTCTTATGAGGCGCACTCGGGTGTAGTAGCCGAAAGCAAGCGGTATGACGACGTACAGGAACACCGATAGGAGCACAGTGTCGTACGGCACCACGAGCTTCGTGAGCCCGAGCTGGAACATGACGATGGGGGCGTAGAGGACGAGCAACACGAGATCATTGATCGCCACCTGAACGAGGGTGTGCGCGGCGTTGCCGCCGGAAAGGTAGCTCCAGACGAATACCATTGCGGTACACGGCGCGGCTCCGAGCAGGATAGCTCCGGCTACATACTGCCGCGCAAGTTCAGGGTCTATCAACGGCTTGAACAGTATCCTTAGGAAAAACGAAGCCAGCAGGAACATTGTAAAGGGCTTGACGAGCCAGTTGACGACCAGCGTCACTATCAGCCCTTTGGGCTCCTTGCCTACCCTGACGATGCTCCCGAAGTCTATCTGTACCATCATCGGGTATATCATGAACCAGATCAGAATGGCAACCGGAATGGAGACATGGGCATACTCCCACCTGCTGAGGAGCGCGGGAATGCCCGGGAACACCGAACCCACCAGGATCCCAACCACAATGCAAATGGCCACCCAGACCGTCAGGTACTTCTCGAAGAACCCCAATCCTTGTGCTCTGCCGGATTCCGCACGCGTAGACACGTCGCTGCCTCCTTCAACCCTGCCTGCATTGACGCGGCGCCTTGGGATTTCTCTCGATCTCCTCGACCCTTGCTGCGATCTCATCCATTCCTTCGAGCTTGTCCACGGGTGAGCCGAGAATAGCGGCGGCCTCGCGCCACCACTCCTCCAGCCGGTCGGGGCTCGCCTTGTAGAACACCCACTGGCCTTCCCTGGAATCTTCGACCAGACCCGCGTCCTTCAGGATGGCTAGGTGGTGGGATATGGCGGGCTGAGTTATCCCGAAGATCTCCTCGAGCTCACACACGCAGAGAGTCCTTCCGCACAGCACTTTGAATATCTTGAACCTCGTATCTTGCCCCAAGGCCTGGAACACCCTGACGAGCTCGCCGATGGCCTTCATTTCATCACCAACATAAATATATAATCATATTCCTATTTCCATGACCATTCTATGCCTTACCTGTTCACCTGTCAACCCCGCAATCGCGGCGGGATCGTCCGGGCCGAATCCCGCGCCAGAGCGTCGGGGCTGTCCGTCGCCGGGAAACCGGCGGCCGACATGAAGGGATGAGTTGTGTGATTCATCTGCGGATGATCCCTGATCTGATCAGAGCGCGCGCGAGATAGTCCCCCACAACGGGGACCGTGGCGATTTCGCGGTACCCGAACTCGCCGAGAAAGGTGAGCGCCGAGCCATAGGCCATGATGCCTCCGAGAATCGCGCCTGCGACTGCGACGACATCGTTGAGCGCACACTGGGACAATGCTTGGTAGAGGCCCTTCATTATCGGCGCCGCGATCGCCGAGCCCAAGAGAGGTCTCCAGCCTGCGCCGAGGACATCCTCACTCGTGTGCGTTGCAACGGCGAGCGTGTTCATGGTGCCCGCCACGAGGAACCCGAGGCCGATGCCGAGAGCGGCGCCCGGATACCGACCCCGGGCATTCCCGTGAGGATGAAGGTGACCGTGACAGCGACGATCGACCCCACGATCCCGTTCCTGACGGACGTGTACACCTTACCCATGCCGTTCAGAAAGCCGCTGGCGATCTGTTGCAAGCAGAAAAAAAGGGTCCCAAAGGCCATGAAGGACAGAGGCACCCCGCCCGCCGGCGCGACCAGGACAAGGCAGGCATAGAGAACCTGCCTTGCCGCTCTCCGGTCGCCCGTCGCCAACCGCTCCGAGACGAGCTTTGACGTGGCGAGCGATATCCCCGAGCTGCACAGGACGGTGGCCGTCCCGAACACGGGGAACGCCATCTGAAGCAGCCCCACGCCTTCGGCACCTATGAGCCTCGCGACCACGACCGCGAACAGGGCTCCAAGGGCCTTCGCGGCGACTCCGGCGCCGACGAGCACCGCCGTGCCTCTCAGGAAGGATTGAGACTTCATGGCGGTACTCTATTTATGAGAAACTATTGGGCATAATGCAGCGGGTTCGGCCGGGGCCCCTCCTTCACAGTCCGGTGCAGCCATGACATCGGACCCTCAAGGCACCGCTCCTGTTGGACGGTCAAGAAAAAGACGAGCGCCTTGAGGGGCGCTCCCTCCCAAGACGCCCGTCTTCACTGCTCGCGCCCTTACACGCACGTCATTCCAAAACGACGTCCGCCGGGTCCGCAGTTGCTGGGTTGAGCAAGTAGTGTCCCACATCGTTCTCCATGAGGTCCTCGTACCCAGGCGACTGGATGACGATTTCCTTCTCCGGGTACTCGTTGGACCACTCGGAGCAGAGCGCCTCTATGGTCGTAAGGTGCCGCCCGACGCGCATTTTCATGGGTTTGCCCGATTCATCATAGTCCGTGAAGAGGAGGCCGCGTTTTCCCGCTATCAAGAGGAAATCGTCCTTACCATCGATTATCAGGCTCTCGGTCTTCGGGCCTGTGGGCTGATCGAGGAAAGGCCCCGACGCCTCGAGCAGGAAGGGATACGCGGACGAATGATCCGCGATCTCTCTGTGAGTGAGCCCGTGATAGTTCTGCGGAGACGGCTCCGTGTGGATGTCGAAAAGCTCGGAGCTGATATTGATGCACGCCATCGTCGCGATGGTGATGTCCTTCGTGGGCGCGACTATGCAGTTTGTCACCGGGTAGAGGAGTTCCGCCTCGTGCAAGTCGATGACTATGTCCACGTTCTCCTGCTCGATGAGCTGCATTGCGGCGTACGAGGTCTTCTCGGTGAGCGTGCCGTTCGCCCTGCCCGGCCAAGTCCGGTTCACGTTTCTTATCTCAACATACGAGAGCAACTGCCCGCTTGGGTAATGCACGTAGACGTCAGGGTCAGGCCATTGGTCCAGGGGGTTGGTTACGCGGTCGCCCATCTGGAACTTTTGTTCCCCCCAATCGGTCTTGATCTTGAAGTAGAGCGGGTACCCAGCCGAAGGTTGGGTCCCGGTGGACCCGCTCCGGTTGATGTGAGGTATCACTATCAACTTGCCCGCATCTACCTTGGCATTCTCCACAAGCAGCACGGCGGCCACTATCCCTGAAGACTCGTCCGGGTGGCTGCCCCCGAGCACCAGCACAGTCCCGCCAGGCTTCGCGCCCTCGAGAACGAAGACGTTCGTGTCGTTTATGGTCCCTTTCAGTGGCGCGAAATAGTCGCTCAGCTTCGCAACCCTCGTGACCCCGGGACCCTTGACGATCGTCTCCTTGAAATGCCTGTGGGCATAGAGCTCTGACCCGCCGCCCACCAGCACGACGAGAGCCAGAGCCACGATGATAAGCTTCCCTATGAAGTCCCTCGACATCGAATTCCCTCCCCGCGGTCTGCGTTACTTGATGCGAAGTATTCGGAGGATCAATGGAAGCGCCACGATAGCGTATAGGGCAGCCTCCTCCAAGTTCTTGGTCTTTATGAGATTCCAGATCACGAGAACTGCCATATAGCCAACAAGAGCGTAGTAGAAAACGGTCACGACCGGCACCTGGCATCACCTCCAAGTTTGCGCTGTCCTGAAAGCCCGTTCGTCACAGGACCAGAAATGTCAGAGCCTTGCTGAAGACAACCATGAGGGTTCCGACGGCCGCTGTTGCGACCCAGGGGAGCCAGGAGGTTTTCATGAAGGTTGCATACGAGCCTTTGTAACCCACGGTCTGGAATACCAACCTAGCAATGATGGCCGTCGGGGGCAAGGCATCGCCGAGGAACCAAAGAAGCGACAGGCCCGAGAGGGCGATGACGGGATCGAGACCGATGGCGTTGAATGTCCAAATGAGAGGGATTCCGAGGACTGCGGCCCCTCCGAACGTGAGCACCCCCTCGGAAATGGGTATTATTATGGGCAGCAGGCAGTAAATCAATACCATCGGCATGCAAATGACCGCCAAGGACAGAAGCCCCCGCACACCTGTGGCGGTCATTATCTGGATGAGCGTTCCCACGACGGTGCATGTCGCAAGCAATGGCAGGAGCTGATGCAGTGTGCTTCTAGAAAGCTCGATAACATTGATTCTCTTCGGGCTCACGAGAAGCGCCACCACCGCGGAAATGCTGAATATCAGGGGAAGCCCGAGGATGGGCATGGAATACGGCCAAATCCTGGAAGCGGCAATGAGCCCGAAGAGGACGACGAATGGTGTTATCACCCTACCAGGTGTCATGCCTTTCGGAACCTCCGGGAGTTGGCTCACGACTGAACGAGATGATGTCTCAGACCTCTTGAGCCCTAGGGTAAACACAGTGAACACCCCGAGTACCAGCACTGACAAGCCGAGTGGGACCTCAAATCCTACGTACGGGATGGCGGTACCGGCGCAAGTCATCATAGCCCATACGTTTACCGGGGGCGCGACCGCGGAAAGGCCGGCCAGGAAGAACACTATGGCTGCCACTCGCTCCGCCGATATGCCCATGAGGCTCAGGGCTGACGCGACGGTTCCGCCTACGACAAGCACGGACACGCTCCCGGCGCCGGTGAGCGCTCCTGGGATCAGCATGATGAGCATGATCAAGATGAGCGCCAGCGGTCGGTTGTTCTGGAACCTCTTGACTATCGCCCTGACCGCGTAGTCTACCGCGCCCGCTTCCTTCATTATGTTCATGAAAACAGTTGCCGTGAAGAAGATGAGGCACAGGTCGAGATATGTTATGGACCCTTCCGCTATATGCCGTGCCGGAAACCATACACCCGCCGCAAACGCGGCTGCGACCGCCGCGATGAAAATGCTCAGCTCCACCGAAAGCTTCGCGGCAGCTTTCGCGACGATGTACGCGGCGACCATTACGAGAAGTATGATCACGACTTTTGCAAGCATCCTGATTCTCCTTTCCTCACCAACTAACGCTAGGTAGATCGCCACAAGTTCGCGCTGCAATTCGGAACACAGGTTACTTCAAGGATCACAGGTGTTGCCTTCCAGGGACAGTGCGCCGGCAGCGTGCGCTGTTTGAACTCAAGCATGCGGTCACGTCGAATCCTCGGGACTCGGGGGACCGGGGACTGAAACCCGAGGCCCGGCCCTCGCCTCGCGCAAGCGACAGGGCACGTGTCGCCGACACGCTTACCGAAACGGGAAGCGGGTGCCGTCAAGGCTCCGAACGGCTGCTCCCTTCCCTCCCAAGCCCTGACCCGGCACCCGATCCGACTTCCCGCAAGACAGCCAACGAGTCTCTGCGGGCAAGACGCAAACCGGCTGCGCGCTATTACTTGATGCCGAACACCTTTGCCATGAAGTCCGCCATTTCGTTCATGTTGTTCGCAACCGAAAGGGGTATGTTCTTCTCCTTCGCAATGTTCGTGAACCTATCGTCAAAGTTGCTAGCGCTCATGACCATGAGGTAGTCAACGTAAGGAGCGACGGCGTCTATGATGTCCTCCTGCTCGCTTCCTTTCCGACCGCGTCCCGCCTTGCCCTCCACGTGCATCCCGATGAGGAGTATGTTCTTGCTCTTGCAGTAGTTGATTATCTTTTTCAGCCGCGCGACCTCTCCCGCGACGTCAAGACCCGAAGCGCCCATTCCCTTCAGGCTTGCGCCCATCACGAGAATAACCGTCTTGTAAGGAGCGCCGCTGGCGAACTTGCCCTGCTGATGGGACTCGACGTGTACCCCGGGACCGGGCTTCATACCCGCGAGGCCGACCCCGGCCGCGATCTCCTTCTCCGTAGGAACGTCAGCCCAGTCGTACGGCAGTTTGATTCTGTCCGCAAGCGCGTTAGCCACGTAGATGCCCGTGCTCTGCCCCGCCGAAACGATCAGGAGCGGCAGCTTGGCCGATGGGGTCTCCTGCGCCAAGCAAGTCCCGACACTTCCAGCCAAGACTACCGCCAGGACCGCAAAAACCAGCATTTTAGGACCATGTTTGGACGTCAGAAATCGTGTCATTTCAGAATCGCAGCCTCCTTCAAGCCAGTACTCTCAATCCATCTCTCCGGCTAAGTGAGGGTGCGTCAGTCCTTGCCCCATTTCCAGTAGGTGCCGGGTTGCCGGTGTTGCACTCGGGGACGGCGCCCCAAGCGAGGCGCCTTGACAAAACCCGGCCCGTCGGGCAGATGGCCGGGTTTTGACGCCCCTTGTGCAATCACCGTAACCCCTCCCAAAAACCGGGAGCATTTCTGCGCCCCCGCTTAGCAGTCGCACGCTGTCCCGAATACCACGAGGTCCTCCCCTGTAGCGCACCAGACTTCCCCGCGGCGGCTTTCAAGGTAGTCCAGGAACCCGATGAAAGCCTGCCACCACGGGTTCCCAGGGTCGGGCTTAGTGATAGTGGCCGGATGCCATTGCACCACAAGAGCCTTGCCGGTGGCAATGCAGTCATCGAGAGTCTCACATAGCAGGTGCAGGTACTCCTTTGAGCTCATCCTCCTCGATGCGGGGACATCACAGAGAATGTTCCTGGTGCCGTCGGGATAGAGTGCCCTCGTAACACCGAACACGCCGAACCGGTGCTTGGGTGGGAAGTAGAGAGTGCTATCGAACTCGCCAGGGGGGGAGCCCACGCTGGCCATGAAATACATGAACCCGAGCTCGTCAGCCACCTCCATGCTGGCCTCGTTCCACGCAAAGCCCGTTGCCCTGAACCCCTTCGGACGCTTCCCGGTGCACGCACTGATCGCCCCCATGATGGGCTGCACCAGCCCTACCTGCTCCTCGTATGAAAGCTTCGAGATGTCCGCATCAGCCTTCACACCGATTTCGCAGCCTTTCCCGACGATCTCCTTGAGGTACGCCTGCCACTCGGGCACGAGGTCCGACCGGCTAACCCACAGCGTGGCCCTGATCCCACGTTTCACAAGCTCGTCCATCATCGCCTTCACAGGGCCCAGTTCGTCGCCGTCGTTGAGCTGGATATTGACGATTGGCTCCGCGGCCGCGGCCGCCACGGCCGCCACGTTTGACAAGTCGAGGGGCCACAAGCAAAGTGCAACTGTCACCACAGCTACGGCAGAAAGGAGACGCCGGGATTTCACCGCATTTCCTCCTTGTGTTGGGTATCCGTCTCTCATACCAGGACATAGCGGAATGTGCCTCGCCCGCCACCCGGAAGCCCGGGCGGCAAAACGCGCGCTGTCCGCGCGGCAGGGGGCCCCGGCGCTTGAGTCAAAGGGCTCGCAAACCGCGGGGCCCGGCTGCCGCACGGATGTGACGCAGCTATTGCTTGTACCAGTCACCGGAGTCGAACTTGATCATCATCCTCACCCACTCTGCCGGAAGGGTCGGAGTGGTGATCTTCCCATCCTCGGTGATCGTGAGCGCGTTGTACTTACACATGAGCTTGTCGAGCAGCGCCCAATACGCATCGCGAGCCGCCTCGACGTTCCGGTTGCAGTAGTCCGTCAAGAAGTCCACCGCAAGCGCTGGATCCTGCTGATAGAGCTGAAGCGCCGCCGCGTCGATGGCCGCCTGCGTCTTGAGGGCAAACCCCTCATACTGGTCCCGAACCGCCTGGATGTCCTTGATGATGTAGGAGTATTTGAGGTCAGCGTATGTGCTTACAGTCGACACCGCCCACCAATAAGAGCTGCGGGTGAGCGTGTGATGGTCGCCAGCCTCGGTATTCAAGGAGTCCGAGATCTTAGTGACGCTGTTGTAGACCGGCACGTAGGTGCTGGCGTCCGGGTTCGCGGGAGCGTACCAGAGCACCCCTCCGATCTCGTCCGGAAGGTACGCCCTGGATTGCGTTATTATGCTGTATTCGCACCCAGGTATGGCAATCATGCGCTGGAAAGCATAGCGCTCTCCATCGATAGGCGGTATCGTGCCCTTCCTGCGAGGATCGCCCCAGGGGCCGGCCATGATGCCCTTGGTAGCGTCGTACGGCGTCCCTTCATAGTGGTCGCGGTTGATCGCGGCAATGTCAGCTATGGACAGCTTCTTGTCCACAGGCACCGAGAAAGGCAGATCCTCTTCATTGAGCGTGCCGGCGAGAGACGGAGCCGCAAGGGAGAAGATGCGCCAGACGCGCCTCGCACAAGTGGCGTAGCGGGTGGCGTTGCAGAAGTGCTTCCTCCAGCTGAACGGCTCGCCGCTCGAGGGGTCGTACCAGCCCTTCTCGATGGCGAATTCCTTTATTCCAGGGCCGTACATGAAGTTCTCGGAATCGTCCCAGTCGATCACATTTATGACCGCGTTGTTGCAGCACGACGCGATGTGCCCGTCTGGAACCCTTTCCGCTACCCAGTAGGCGCCAGGCTCCCCGCACCCGGGCTCCCAGAGCGGGCCCGGGCCGGAGATCTCGAACAACCATACCTCGTGCGGGTCCGACACAGCGAGAGCCTCGCCGTTGTCCTTGTAACCGTATTTCACCGCGAGATCACCCATCACGCGGATGGCCTCTCGCGCGCTGGCCGCCCGCTCCATTGCGAACATGGACAAGTTGGTGATGTCCAGGATCCCGTTGCTGTTCTTCGACTCAGGACGGTTGCTCGTTGTTGTCTCCCCGATCCCGACCTGCTTCTCGTTGATCATTCCAAAGATCCCTTTGATGTAGCCATAGGTGTGCTTCACCTGCGGGATGAAAACGCCGGTAGGCTTCATCACATCGTGTATCTGATACCCGCCCGTAAACTGCGGGAGAAACGGCACTTCAACGGTAGAGCCCTCCGGCCAGTCCTTCGCCGGAACTTTCTCGATTTCAAACGTGCACATTCCACAGTCGGCGGTCTGAGTCACCGAAGCGGAGCCGTCCACGGACGCCCCGGGGGAGACTAGTATCGTGGTGCATGCGAACGCCCCGACCGAAAAGAGGCACACCAGGGCAACGACGACGGAAGATACCGCCCACACTTGCGGGCGCGCGAACCAGCTGCGTCTTCTCATATATTCCCACCTCCATCAACTGGAACGATCATGTCCGCTCTGCGCCTGGTTCACTTCTTGTAGTGGTCCGGCTCGTCGAGCTGAATGACCCTCTTCAGCCATGTTTCAGGATAGCCTATGGTCTTGATCTTCCCGTCCTCGACCATGAACCCGGCGTTGTACTTCCAGATGAGGTAGTCGAGCAGCTCCCACCAGGCATCCCGCACCACTTCGACGTTCCTGTTGCAGTACCTCGTCAGAAACTCAACGGCGAGCTTCGGATCTTGTTTGTAGAGATTGAGCGCCGCAGCCTCTATAGCGGCCTGCGATTTGAACGCGGCACCTTCGTACTTTTCCTGCCACGCGTTGATGTCCTTTATCATGTAGGAGTACTTCAGGTCCGCGTAAGTGCTGACCGCGGAGATGGCCCACCAGTAGGACTTGCGGGTGAACTGCTGCTGCGACCCGGCCTCGGTGTTCATGATCGGATTGATTTCTGTCATCGAAGCATAGAGCGGCACATAGCATGTGGCATCCGGGTTCGCCGCGCCATACCATACGAGAGCGCCGATTTCGTCCGGCAGCCAGCCCCGGGACTGGGTGGTAATGGTGTACTCGCACTGGACGGAGGAGATCATCCTGTTCCACGCGTAAGTCTGGTCATCGACTTTCCAGGTCTGCGGCTGGTACCGGCGGGGGTTGCCCCACGGCCCGGCGGTGATGCTCGTCCTCATGTCAAACTGGGTATTCTCGTAGTGGTCACGCTGCAGGGCGTTGATGTCCTGTATCGACAGTTTCTTCTCGGCAGGCACTGAGAACGGAGGATCCGATTCCGTGATCTCAGAGGCAAGCGACGGCGCGACTCTCCGGAAGACCTCGCACACGCGTCTGTAGCTGTAGTCGGTCCTCACCGCACCATTGAAGTCCCATCGCCAGTTGAGAGGCTTGCCGCTTGCCGGGTCCCACCAGCCCTTCTCGGTTGCGTACTCCCTGATGCCGGGGCCATACATGAAGTTCTCGTGGTCATCGAAGTCGATGTTGCCGATGATAGCGGAGTTCGCCGAAACCGCGACGTGCCCATCGGGCACCCGCTGCGCCACCCAGAAGGCCCCAGGCTCACTGCTCCCCTGCTCCCACAGGGGACCCGGCCCCACTATCTCGAACACCCAGCACTCCTTGGGATCTGAGATCGATAGCTCTTCCCCGTTGTCCTTGTACCCGTACTTGACGGCAAGATCGCCCATGATTTGGACGGCCTCGCGGGCGGTCGCCGCGCGCTCCATCGCGAGCACGGACAGATTTGTTATATCGAAGAACCCATTGGAGTTGCGAAACTCCCGGCGCCCACCTATGGTGGTTTCCCCTATTCCAACCTGCTTCTCGTTGATCACCCCGAAGAGGGCCATGATATAGCCATAGGTGTGCGGCACCTGCGGGATCTTGTTGCCGGTCGGATTCATTGCGACCTCGCGGATTTGGTAACCGTTGGTGTATTGAGGAAGGTTCAGCACGTCCACCATGGAACCGGGCTCCCAGTCCTTGGCGGGCACCTTCCAGATCTGGAACGGGCTCGAGCCGCTGTCACACGTCTGCGTTACCGAAGCCGAGCCGTCCACCGATGCTCCCGGAGTCACCAATATCGATGTGCACGCAAACGCGGCAAGAGAAGACACGGCCATTACGAAAATCACGATAATCGGGACGATGCAAGTCTTGCGCCATATCCAACAACTCTTCTTGACCATTTACGACCCTCCTACGCTACCCTGTGTCGAGACATGTGTGAGCTGTTTCCGTCCCTTGTTGGTGTCGGTCTTCGTCGACAGTGAACCAACAACTGTTACTTGTTGTGCGAAACACTTTTCTTGCGTGCGTCGCGCGGCGATAACGCAAGCGACGTTCGCCCCCGACTCATCACCTCCTTGTCGCCCTGCCGAGCTTGAATGTGAAATTTGGCATAGTAGCTTCTCCAAATCTTTGCCGAATCCTGCCGAGTGAGATCGAAAAATCCAGCGTAAGAAGGGATATGAAGAACATGTAGCGGTGACACGGGTATCCAATCCCGAGGCGCTCGGCATGTCGGGCCAGGAGGAAACGGGGCATGTAACCGCGAAGTCCTCGCTCTGGAAGGAGAACGAACTCGGAATGGTCCTTTTCGCGTTGTTGTGCGCGGGTGCCGCGCTTGCGGGTTTTCTCGAGTGTTTGACCCATACCAGGCGGTTGCTGGCGATCCCAATAAGAGTCCACGTCAACGGGACCAGGGGAAAGTCGACCACCACCCGTCTGATAGCAGCAGGCCTTCGCGCGGGGGGGCGCCGCGTGATAGCCAAAACCACCGGCACGGCGCCTAGACTCATTTTGGAAGACGGGTCCGAGCAGCCCATACGGAGACGTGGGCCAGGACGGGGGAACATCGCCGAGCAGATGAAAATAGCGGCGGTCGCGGCAAAGCGCGGGGCCGACGCCCTCGTGCTCGAGTGTATGGCCCTCGAACCCGAAAACCAGTGGGTGTCCGAGCACAGGATGGTCCGGTCCACAATCGGGGTGATTACGAACGTCCGAGACGACCACTTGGATGTGATGGGCCCTCGGCCGCGCGATGTGGCCCGGGCGCTTTCTCTTACCATACCCCGGACAGGACGCCTCGTGACGGCCGAGAATGCGTTCCTCGATATCCTTGAGGAGAGGGCGCACGAGCTTGGGACTTCGGTCTATGTCGTGGACGGGTCCACAGTTCCAGACGATGTGAATGGGGCTTTCCCATACGTGAGCTTCAAGGAAAACGTGGCGTGTGCTCTGAAGGTATGTGAGCTTGCCGGGGTCCCCCGGGATGTGGCTCTTTCAGGGATGCTCGCGGCGCGAGGCGACCCCGGTGTTATGCGAATCCTCAAGATTGCACGCGCGAGCGGTCCGTATATCCTGGTGAACGCGTTTGCGGCCAACGACTACACGTCCACCTCGCTCATATGGAAAACGGTGGTGGAAAGCGGCGTCCTGCGTGATTCCTACACGCGCTTGCCCGTCGCAGTCGTGATGAACAACCGCGCCGACCGAATCCCGAGGATCCGAGAGCTTTCCCAGCTTGTGGTGCAGGAGATCCGGCCGGACCGCGTTTTCCTGATAGGCGAGGCCGGCAAGATCGCGAAGGCGCAACTCGCCAGGAACGGAGTGCCGGCGGACCGAGTGGTGGACATTACGTCCCTGCACGAACCCGGAGCGGTGCTCGATGAGATTGAGTCTATGGTTCCGGGCGGGGCGGTGCTCTGTGCGATGGGCAATACAAAGGGGATAGGGCAACGATTCGCTGAGTTTTTCGAACGAGACGGTGAGACGCTGTGACCATCGCGTTGTCGATCGGGATTGGGCTTATCGCAAGCTTTCTGTTCACGGAGATCACAGGACTATATGGCGGCGGCCTGGTGGTTCCAGGTTACCTAGCGCTCTACCTGGACCAGCCCGCACGCGTCGGCGCCACCCTGTTTCTTGCGCTCGCCACCTACGCCGTAGTCTGGGGACTGTCCCACGTGATCATCCTCTACGGACGGCGGAGGTTCATGGCCATGGTGCTGGCAGCGTTTTGGCTAGGCTGGTTTGCTGTCAAGCTCGGCGTCTGGGTTCCTGCGGCCGGGCAGGAGTTCAGGGCCATCGGGTACATCATCCCCGGGCTCATCGCGAACGACATCGCCAAGCAGGGTCTCCTCCGGACATTCGCAGCCGTTCTGCTCCTAGCGGCTGTCGTTCGTCTCGCGCTGGTCCTGGTGAGGTGATTGGGCGACAATGTCTGGGTGGGGAATGAAACGCGGCCGGGTATCACTCGTGTTTCTCTCGCTCGCGGCCGTCGTGGCCATCGGCGGTTTCTGGGCTGCCCGCAAAGCGCCCGGCGCTGGAGCCTCGTTGGGCCCGTACTATGACGCGCAGGTAGAGGCGGCGGAACTCATGAAGCGGTGCGCGGTCGCCATAAGAGATTACCGCCTCTCGCTGGGGATCCTCATCGACCCTGAACTCGACCCAAACGAGACAGGGCTCATCGGGGATGAATTCACGGACATAACCACCACCGTGGGTAATCTCGAGGCCAAGCGCACGGCGACCAATCCGGCGTTCGCGGCTCTCATGGTGCGGTATTTCAAAGAGGCTGGCCTCGGGCCTGGGGACGTTGTCGCGATCGGGGCGAGCGGGTCGTTCCCCGCGCTCATCCTCGCCACGCTCTCAGCGGCGCGCGCCCTTGACCTTGAGCCCATAACGGTATATTCGATAGGCGCATCTATGTACGGCGCCACTGTGCCAGAACTAACCTTCATCGACATGCTGGCGCGATTGGACGAGGAGGGACTAATCCCATACACGCTCGCAGCCGTGTCGCTGGGGGGCGACCAGGACACCGGCGAGGGCACCTTGTTCGGCAACGGAAGGCGTGTCATGGAAGAGATAGCGCGACGCGCGGGCGTGCCGGTCATAAGAGAAGACACCATAGTCGCGAGCATCCAGCGGAGGCTCGAAGTGTACAGGAGGCAGGCCGCGGACCGGCCCATAAGGTGCTTCGTGAACATAGGAGGAGCAACACCGAATTACGGCAATACCTTGACTTCGCTGGATTTCCCGAACGGGCTCGTCATGCGGCCACCGGTCATGTCCACAGCTCCCGACCGGGGCCTCATCTTCGAGTTCGCAGCGGCCGGCATTCCCGTGATCAACTTGCTTGACGTCCGCGGTCTGGCGCTGAAGAACGGGCTTCCGATTGATCCCGTGCCATTACCCCCGATCGGCGAAGGGCGGATCTACGAAACAACCAAGTATTCACCGGGTGTGGCCCTGGTAACCCTTGTTCTGAGCGCCGCCATCCTCTGGGCCGGCGCGGTGATGGACGAATTGGAGCCGCGCGGGCGACGAACGTAGCGGCGTGCGCGAAACAGCACGCAAAGCGGAATGAACGCCAACCGGCAGGCGACTTGTTGCTCTGAACCGGGCTTCCAGGTGCCAATCGTGGTGCGCCCCGGAAATAGCTGGCGCGCCCGGAGGGACTCGAACCCACGACCCTCTGATCCGAAGTCAGATGCTCTGATCCACTGAGCTACGGGCGCGCGACGCCTGTGTGTGATGTGAACAAACGGCCCGTGGGCCGTCGTGATGATCGAAATATGGCGGAGAGAGGGGGATTCGAACCCCCGCACGGTTTGTTCAACCGTCTAAAGGTTTAGCAAACCTTCCCCTTCAGCCAGCTTGGGTATCTCTCCGCTTCAGACTCTCCAAGGCAGTTTCATTCTAGCATATTTCCGACGAGAGGGCAAGGCCCGTGCCGCCGCGCGCGTGGTTTCCGAGAAGGCCGGCGTGCCGCAACCCGCAACGAGGTGAACCTCCACCTCTCATGGACGGCCCCCCCGGCTCAGTCTTCGTCAAACTCGTAACGCCTCGCAAGCTCGGCCTCGACGGCCCGCACGCCAGAGATGAATTCCGCCTTGTGCGCGAGCGCCTCTCGGAACCGCGCCAGCCTTTCAGGTAGGCGGCGTTTCAGGACGGCGGCTAGCGACGCGGTCATGGGTGGGTAGAAATTGAACGGGTCCAGCCGCACGCAGGACGCACCTGAGTCCCTGGCTCGCACATAGATGGGCTCGAGCTGCTCTTCGAATTCGCTAATCCCTGGGATGGCCGGGGCTATGAAAACCCACGTTCTGAGGCCCGCTGCTGAAAGCCTTTCCAAAGCCGCGAGGCGCCTCGATGGAGGCGGTGCACCCGGCTCTAGCGCCCGGGCTATCCCGTCGTCCGCCGTGCTGATGCTGAACCCCACCTCAACCCAGGAAATGGCGCTGAGGACGTCCACATCGCGAGTGACGAGGTCGGATTTGGTCAGAATCGACACCTGGGCAGCGCTTGTCGATATCTCGGCCAGACACGCCCGCGTAAGCCTGGTGTTGCGCTCGAGAGGTTGATACGGGTCCGTCACGCTCGACAGCAAGATGACCTCCTGATTCACCCGCCGCAGAGCGCGCCGCAACTTGGCCGGGGCGTTCACTTTGATGTCGACGAAGCTCCCCCACGGCTCTTGACGCACCCTGAAGCGGTTGACGATGCACGGAGCGTAGCAATACGCGCACGCGTGGGCACAGCCGACATAGGGGTTCAGGGAGAAATCCACCCCGGGTATCCCTGACTTCGTTAGGATCGACTTGCATTCAACTTCTCTCGTCGCCGGCACCATCGGTCACCGACTCCTTCGCTTCCTGGCTCCGTGCCCCTTTGTCTCGCCGTCGCGCTACGCCGTCATCACGCATCACGCGTCCGGCCCGGCCGGCGCGTAACCGAACCCGGCCCCGGCAGTCTCAGGCGAAGGCTTAGGCGCCCGAAAGAGGATAGACTCTAGGCCGCGCGCGTGCGTGCGGCCTAGAGTCTGTGAAAGGGGCCGCCCGCCAAGAGCCGCTCCTCTGCGCTCTGCGTGTCAAACAGCGCAAGCGAGGCGCCAACGTCGCTCGCGCAGCGCACCCATGCATGGCACACGCCACGTGCGAGGCACGCGCAAGGTGCACGCGCACGTGGCGTACGAACATAGTACGTGTACATGAATAATGGCGGAGGAGGTGGGATTCGAACCCACGAGGGCCCAGAGGACCCTGGCGATTTTCAAGACCGCTCCCTTAAGCCAGCTCGGGCACTCCTCCGCACGCCGCGCCGGGAGACGCCCGAAAAGCCTCTCCCAGCTTCTCCCGACACGGCAATTATACCACGCACGGCCTTCCCAGAGCAAGGAGCGCCGCCCGCGCGCTGGGCACGTGTGCGCCCGGGCGATCGGTCGGGTCGGTCCGTCCGGGGCGCGCCCGGGTCGTGAGAGGCGTGTACCCACTTGGATGCGGCTGGTGCCCGGCGGCCGCCGGCGCCAGGCAGCGTCAACTGCCCGGTCAACTATTCCTTCGTAATGCGTTCGAGGCCGTCCATGTACGGTCGAAGGGCCTCCGGGATAGCCACCGAGCCGTCCGCTTCCTGGTAGTTTTCGAGGATCGCGGCAAATGTGCGGCCCACCGCAAGGCCTGACCCGTTCAGCGTGTGCACATACTCGGGCTTCGCCCCCGGCGCGGGCCGGAATTTGATGTCCGCGCGCCTTGCCTGGAAGGCCTCGAAGTTGCTGCAGGACGAGATCTCCACGTACCTGCCGTAGCTCGGCATCCAGACCTCGGGATCGTACTTCTTCGCCGCCGCGAACCCGACGTCCCCAGTGCACATCATGACCACCCGGTACGGCAACCCGAGGCGCCGGAGAACGTCCTCGGCGTCGCCCACGAGCTTCTCGAGCTCGTCGTAGGACGTCTCAGGCCTCACGAACTTCACGAGCTCCACCTTGTCGAACTCGTGCTGCCTCACAAGGCCCCGAGTGTCGCGTCCCGCGGACCCCGCCTCCGCCCGGAAGCACGCTGTGTAGGCCACGTGATATATGGGAAGCTGGTTCGCATCGAGGATCTCCCCGCGATAGAGGTTTGTCACCGGCACCTCGGCCGTGGGAATCAAGTAATAGTCGGTGCCCTCGCAGCGGAACATGTCCTCGGCGAATTTCGGGAGTTGGCCCGTCCCTATCATGCTTTCGCGGTTCACCAGGAACGGCGGGTAAACCTCCGTGTAGCCGTGCTCCTTCGTGTGAAGGTCGATCATGAACGAGATGAGAGCCCGGACCAGGCGCGCCCCCGCCCCGCGGAACACGGTGAACCTTGCACCAGTTATCTTGGCGGCGCGCTCGAAATCGAGGATGCCGAGGTCAACACCGAGCTCCCAATGGGGCTTCGGCTCGAAGTCGAACCGCCTGGGCGTCCCCCACCTGCGGACTTCGACGTTCTCGGACTCATCCTTGCCGATGGGGACCGACGGGTGCGGGATATTCGGGATCGCGAGCAAGAGCGAGGTGAGCTTCTCGTCCAGTGCCCTCACCGCGTCGTCCATCTCCTTGATCTTGGCAGAGACCTCGCGCATCTCCAGGATGGCGGCCCCGGCATCGCCCCCGCTCTTCCTTATACGGGCGATGTCGTCGGAAACCTCGTTCCGCCGCTTCTTGAGCTGCTCCACCTCATAGATAAGCTTGCGCCTCTCTTCATCTAAAGCGAGCGCCTCGTCTAGAATGGCGTCGTCTTCCCCCCGCCGCGCGAGGGCGTCCCGCACAACCTCGGGGTTCTGTCTCAACAGCTTGATGTCCAGCATGTCCATCCCTCCGTAATCCACAAGTCCGCTATCTATGACCAAAGACGTTTGCCGCATGGGGCACCCACGACCGCGAATGTCCGCAAGGGCCTCGTGCGCCCGCGCTGTGCGGCGCTGCATAATCCCAGCGCTGCGCGCGGGTGGCTCCGGCGCGGTGAAGCTCCCGGCTCCCCGGCGCGCTTTGGAAAGCGGCAATGGCGGACAGCAGATATGAGAAAGCCCCTCGCCCCCCTGGACGAACCCAAGGGGACGAGAGGCTTGCTCCCGCGTTGCCACCCCGATTGGCCGAAGGCACGGACGACGCCCCGCGCTTTTGCGCACCCATAGCGCCCGCAAGGGCGACCCCGCACGCGCAGGCAACGGGAACCTGCTTTCCCGCGCCGCCGTCGATCACGCCCGCTCGACCCTCTCGACAAGCGTTAACGGGCAAACCCGGCAGGGCATACTCGGCGCTTGCGGCGCCTTTCAACCCGCGGCTCTGAGGTGGATTCGGCCGGCCTGCGCGCCGGTTCACACCAGGCCCGGCTCTCTTGAGCGGGAGGCCTGTGGCCTACTTGTCCTCATCATCGCCTTAGCTAGGACCAGCTGTAGCCTGGTCCGAATTCGCGTATTTGTATATCCGATTATACCACCGGGATGCCCGCCACACAACCTTTGAAGGCGCTGACGGTGCGACGGTCGCCCGCAGGCCCGCGGGTCGCCGCCGTCGGGCCGTTGCGCCGGTTGGCACGAGCCTAGGCCATGCCCGCCCGCGCCAGAAGGGCCTCCCAGTTCCGGTCGATGTCGGCCTGGATCTCCTCGATGATGTGCTCGTTCTCCGGCCGGAACAGGTGGCGGAACCGTCCCTGCTTCTCAAGCCACCCGCGGACGGGCTTCTTCTCCCTAGGCTTGTGGGTGATGCGCCATACGCCGTTCTCGACCTCATATAGCGGCCAGAAGCAGGTCTCCACAGCCCCCCGCATGATGTCGATGGTCTCGGAGGGATCAAACTGCCACCCGAGCCTGCACGGCGCGAGCACGTTGATGAACGCCGGGCCTTTCACAGCGAGCGCCTTCTGGACCTTAGTGACGAAGTCGTTCCAGTGGCTCGGCACGGCCTGCGCGACGTACGGGATGTTGTGGGCCGCCATGACCGCGGTCAGGTCCTTGCGGAACTGCACCTTCCCGGGAATGACCTTCCCGGCCGGGCTCGTGGTCGTGGACGCACCCTTGGGAGTCGCGCTCGACCTCTGTATGCCCGTGTTCATGTAGGCCTCGTTGTCGTAGCAAATGTAGACCATGTCGTGCCCGCGCTCCATCGCCCCGGACAGCGACTGGAACCCGATGTCGTACGTGCCGCCGTCGCCGCCGAACGCGATGAACTGGATGTCCCGTGTTATCTTACCCTTCTTCTTGAGCGCCCTGTACGCGGCCTCCACCCCGCTGATGGTGGCGGCGGAGTTCTCGAAAGCGCTGTGGATGAACGGAACCCTCCACGACGTGAAGGGATATATCGTCGTCGTTACTTCGAGGCACCCGGTGGCGCACCCGACGACAACAGGGGTGTCAACGGCTTTCAACGCCTGCCTCACGGCTATCGGAGCGGCGCAACCCGCGCAAGCACGATGCCCACCGCACAGGAGTTCTTCCTTCTTCGTAAGCTCCCTCAAGTTTGCCATTCCTGCCGCCTCCTATTCCCTGACCCCGAGGTAAGTCACGGGCGATGCGATCTTGCCCGTCTCGGCGATCTTGGCAAGATCCCAGAATACCCCGGCTATCTGCTCGGTGTCGATGTCCCTGCCGCCGAGGCCGTAGATGTAGTTCACCATCTTCGGCCCGGGCGCGTCATACATGGCGGATCGCACGTCCACGAACACGGGCCCACCCATCGTGGAGAGGCCGTCTGCCCTGTCGAGAACAGCGATGGCCTTCTTGCCTGCAAGCGCCGCCACTATCTCCTCGTGCGGGAACGGCCTGAACAGCCTTATCTTTAGCAAGCCTGCCTTCAAACCCTTATCTCTCAGGTCGTCAACGACCACCTTCGCGGTTCCTGCCGCGGAGTTCAACACGACGACGGCCAGCTCGGCGTCGTCCAACCTGTATGCTTCGAAGAGGCCGTAGTTCCTGCCGGATATCTTCGCGAACTCCTTCGCTACGTCCAGCACGACGCCTTTCACATGCGACTCGGCTTCAGCTATCTGCCGCCTGTGCTCGAAGTACCAGTCGGCGAAGTCGAGCGCCCCGAACGTCGCGGGGTTGTCCACGTCGAGAACCGAGTGCTTCGGCGTCCGCTGGCCTATGAAGCTGCGCACCACGCCGTCATCGAGGAGCTCGGCGTTCTCCATGCCGTGGCTCACGATGAAGCCGTCCATGCAGACCATGGTGGGAAGCTGAACATCGGGATGCTCCGCAATGCGCACGGCCTGAATCAGGTTATCGTACGCTTCCTGGGCGTTCTCAGAGTAAATCTGGATCCAGCCAGAGTCGCGCGCGCCCATGGTATCGCTGTGGTCGCAGTGGATGTTGATGGGCGCTGACAACGCCCTGTTCACGACGGGCGCCACGATGGGGAGCCTCAGGCCGGCCGCGATATACAGCATCTCCCACATGAGGGCAAGCCCCTGCGATGAAGTAGCGGTCATCGCCCTTGCACCCGCCGCCGACGCGCCGATCGTCGCGCTCATGGCCGAGTGCTCGCTCTCCACGGTGACGAACTCCGTATCGACATCCCCGTCTGCCACGAAAGTTGAGAAGATCTGGACGATCTCGGTTTGCGGAGTTATCGGGTAGGCAGCTACCACGTCAGGGTTGATCTGACGCATCGCCTGCGATACAGCTTCGTTTCCGGTAATCGCCACTTTCTTCATCACTTTCCACCAGCCTTCCCGCTACTCTTTGCACGGCACCCGCAGCCCGCGCCTGCGCAAGCACCCGCCTCAGCGCTTGCGGAGCGCTCGGGCTTTTCAGCCTCGAGCTCCGTCTCGAGGCGCATGTCTATGCACTTCGCAGGGCACTCGTGGGCGCATATTCCACAGCCCTTGCAATGCTTATAGTCGATGCCGATCATCTTGCCCTCGCGCACCAGTATGGATGAGTCAGGGCAGTAAATCCAGCATATCATGCAGTGCCTGCACTTCGCCTGGTCCCAGACGGGACGGTACGTTCGCCAGTCGCCGGTCTCATACTTATCCGCACTGCCGGCCTCCAGGATGAGCCCCCCTATGGGCACGTCCTTCCAGCCCTTTGCTTTTCCATTAGCGCTCATTACTCCGACTGCACCTCCTGGTAGGCCCGCTCGATGGCCTTGATGTTGCCCTCGATGACCTCAGGCTTCGACCTGAACTTCATCTCAAGCTTGTGCCGGGTATCAGCTATGAACTCCTCAAGCGTCATAAGGCCTGTCGCCCTTATTAGGGCACCCATCATCGGGGTGTTTGGAATGGCCCGGCCGATGGTGTCGATGGATATCTGCGTGGCGTCAACGGTGAAAACCTTGCCGCCTTTCACCTTGAGCCTAGCCCGCATCTCTGCCGGAGGAACATTCGTGTTCACAAGATAGATCCCGTCTTCCGGCACCCCCGACGTCACGTCATTCTTCCCGATCAGCGTCGGGTCGAGGACCACCACTATTCTAGGGTTCGACACGTGGCAGTGCATCCTCACGGGCTCGTCACTGATCCGGTTGAATGCCAGCACGGGCGCGCCCATCCGCTCGGGGCCGTACTCAGGAAAGGCCTGAATGTACTTGCCCACCGAAGCGGCGGCCTCGCCCAGGAGGATGGCGGCGGTTTTCGCCCCTTGGCCACCCCTCCCATGCCAGCGAATCTCGAGAACCTGTGCCATAGCTCGTCCTCCTCACATATGAATTTGTCACGCACCTCGAGCCACGGGCTCCTAGCCATGAGACCCCGGAGCCCGAAGCGCCCGAACGTGTTTTGCGCCCTACCTATTTTAGCATAGAAGTCCAGAACGCGCAGCACTATCTACAACTTTGCGGCAGTATGAAACTGCGCGGAGGTGACCAAGGTTACTCGCCCCGCGATACTCGGGGTACAGTGTCGTGCGAGGTCGATCCATGACGATCCGTAACGCACCAGCTATTTACTTTGTAGGCAGGCTATGCTAGAATTGCTTTTGGACGCCTGGGGACACCCAGGGCGCCGAAGGGGCATTCGGATTCAGGTAGCAGAATTCTTAATACGCCGAGGGGCTGGCAAGCACATGAAGATGAAAGTCAAAGATGTCGAGACTCTTGAGCCTGTCACGGCAGGGCCCGGGGCAGGTCTTGAGGGCCTCGCGCCCCTGGTGACCGACCGGGGCATTGTGTACGTTGTTTCGCAGACTAACGAGCTATTGGGCGTGGTCACGGGGAGCAAGCTCATATCCGCGCTGACCTCAGCATACGCGAAGGGCGCCACCGCCCAAGACGTGATGATTCCCGCGGGCAGCTTCCCAAGCGTTGATCCTGAAACCGATCTCCAGGCGGCCGCGGGCCTCTTCGAAAGCTCGTGCGTCCCCGAGCTGCCGGTGATCGAGAATGGGATGTTGGTGGCCTCCCTGCCTCAGCGCTCTGTGCTCGTGACGTTCTCCAGCACAGTCGCTTCGTCGAAGGGCGATCGTTACCACGAGCAGCGCGCCCTCGCCATCCTCCGTTCCCTGCACGAGGGGCTCATCGTGATAGACAAGGACCTCATCATTCAGGAGTTCAACCCGGCGGCCGAGAGGCTTATGAATGCGAAGGCCGAGGACAGGGTCGGCCAGAAGGCCGTAATGGTGAGCCGCGATGAGTCACCCATTTTCGAGGTGATGAGGACCGGCAAGGCCAGGTACAACGTGATGACGCCGCTCGCCGACGGACGCGTGTTTTCCGTAAACTACGTGCCTCTTATGGAAGACGGCACCGTGCAGGGGATCATTGAGACTTTCCACGACATTACAGAGCAGGAAGAGCTTCGCTCCCAGCTCGTCAACTCCAGGGACGAGCTCGACAGGGCCTTCGCGCTCACCCTCCCGAACTCGAGGGTGGAACACAAGCTCAAACATACACCAGAGTACAGAGACAAGTACGACCCCGAGACCGGTCTCATCACTGTAACCGAAGTCATCGAAGACGGCAACTATAAGCACGTGGTCAACGCGCTCAAGGTCCTCGCGGACCTCAACTCCAAGGGCATTATGTCTCTCCTCGGCATCAGCAAGGACGTCCTCGTCCAGAGCATAATCTTCCACGACCTCGGCAAGTCCCAACCGCAGCTAGAAATAGGGCAGACTGTGGATCCGAAAAAGGTCTTCGAGTACAGTCCTGCCCACGCGGCCCGGAGCGCCGACATCGCGGCCCACTTCTATCACAAAGACCAGGACGTGATCTGGCTGGTTCGTTACCACCACCACAGAGAGGAAGAACTGCCACTAGACTTCCCGCGGCACTTGATGCCCATGCTGAGGTTGCTGCAGCTTGTGGACGGTCTTTCCGCCGCTCTCACCAGGCGTAACGCCACCATAAAGCTGGACGTCGAAGGCACGAGAGTGACCGTGCATGAACGCAACGGCCACCCGGATTTCAACAGGTCTAGGGTGGTCGACCTTTTCACGGGCGAGACTACGGTGATCAACGTCGACTGAAATCGCGCGCGCCAGCCCACCCACATTGGGAGGGCAGGCGCGCGCGTACTCAGCCCTGGCCCTGCCGAGCAAGGCTGAGGCCAACACGAAGAGACGGGTAGGCGCCACGTTGCCGTAGTGGAATGGCCGGTGGGCCCCGAGCCCCCGAGCCGGTCAGACGCCTGCATCATCTCGCACTCGCGTACGCCCCAGGCTCTCTTAAAGACTACAGGTCTGGATAGAGGGGGAAGCGATCCGTAAGACGCGCAACCTTGGCGCGAGCGGACTCCATAACCGTGTCATCCCCCGGTTTGTTGAGCACCTGCGCGATGATCTCGGCGATCTCCTCCATCTCCGCCCCCCGCATGCCTCTCGTGGTGACGGCGGGGGTGCCGAGGCGGATTCCGCTCGTTACAAACGGCTTTTCGGGATCAAACGGTATGGTGTTCTTGTTCACGGTGATACCCACATCGTCGAGGAGCTTCTCCGCCTTTTTGCCGGTGAGCCCCTTCTCCGCCACGCTCACGAGCATGAGATGGTTATCTGTGCCACCTGACACGATCCGGAACCCGCGGCGCGAGAGAGCGGCCGCCAGCGCCGAAGCGTTCTTCACCACCTGCGCCTGGTAGGCCTGGAACTGCGGGGTCATGGCCTCCTTGAGCGCAACGGCCTTCGCCGCGATCACGTGCATGAGCGGCCCGCCTTGGGTCCCTGGGAAGACAGCTTGATCGATGTCTTTCGCGAATCGAGCCTGACAGAGTATGAGTCCCCCGCGCGGTCCGCGGAGGGTTTTGTGCGTGGTGGTGGTGACGAACTCCGCATATGGGACTGGGTTCGGGTGCACGCCCGCCGCCACGAGCCCCGCGATGTGAGCCATGTCCACCATGACATACGCACCGACCTCGTCGGCGATGCGCCGGATCCTGGCGAAATCGATGAACCTTGGATACGCGCTTGCCCCCGCGACGATCATTCGCGGCTTGTGCTCCCTCGCAAGCGCGTGAAGCGCGTCGTAGTCGATGGTCTCCGTCTCCCTGGAAACCCCGTAGGGGACGAAGTTGAAGTACTTGCCCGAAAAGTTGAGAGGGTGCCCGTGGGTCAGGTGCCCGCCGTGGGAGAGGTCCATGCCCAACACCGTATCGCCGTGGGACAGCACCGCGAAATAGACTGCCGTGTTGGCTTGGGCACCAGAGTGCGGTTGAACGTTCGCGTGCTCGGCCCCGAAAAGCGCCTTCGCCCGCTCGATAGCCAGTCTCTCGACCACGTCCACGAACTCGCACCCACCGTAATAACGCCTTCCGGGATATCCCTCGGCGTACTTGTTGGTCAGCGTCGACCCCTGCGCCTCCATCACCGCCCTGCTCGTGAAATTCTCCGATGCTATCAGCTCGATCTTTCGCCTCTGGCGGCAAGTCTCCCGTTCGAGGGCCTCCGCGACTTCCGGGTCGACGGACCTCACGATATCATACATCTCTGTGCCCCTCCCACGTAGAAGTACACTACTCGCTCAAGGCCCGGCCCAAGGCCAACGCCGCCCGCAATACCCCTGTCGCGGCGCCATCAGCGCGTGCTGCTGCAGCAGCCAGGTGCACCCGTCGCCGGCGCCGCATCCGCAGGGGCACCGCGGCGCCCGCCGCTCAGGACGGCGCACTCGGAAGCCGCCGTTACGCCCTGCCTGCTAGCATGTCAAGGAAATACCGGTGGAGCCTCGTGTCGGGCGTTACCTCCGGATGGAACGCGCACGCGAGGTGCCGCCCCTGCCGGGCAAGCACGATCTTGTCCTCGAACCGCGCCAGCACCTCGACGCCCTGACCGACCGAAAGAATGTAGGGCGCGCGGATGAATACAGCACGCATGGGGGGGCCGCCGACGGCAGGGATCTCGATATCGGCCTCGAAACTGTCCACCTGTCGCCCGAAGGCGTTCCTCTTCACCACAAAGTCCATGAGGCCCAGGCAGACCTGGTTGGAACCCGAGACCTCGCGCGACAGAAGAATAAGCCCGGTGCACGTGCCGAACACACCGAGGCCCCGGGCTGCGTGCTTTCGGATCTCCTCCACGAACCCGAACCGTTCCATCAGCTTTCCCACGGTCGTGCTCTCGCCGCCTGGTATGATGAGGCCGTCCAGCCCCTCGACCTGGTCGCCGTACCTGACCTCCACCGCGTCCGCGCCCGCCGCTGCGATCATACTCAAATGCTCCGCCACGTCACCCTGAAGCGCCAAGACTCCTACTTTCACTGCTGCGACCTCCTGCCACTACCGCCCACGCATGGAAAGCTCGGTGCAATCAAACCTTCGAGGCCGATGTCGGGCCGCCCTTGCCCGATGGCCGTTGGTCACCGGCCATGACGCGTCAGCCTTCGCTCCGCGAACCCGCGAGTCACCAGCCTCTCGCCTGCAGCCTCTCCTCTTCCCTCAAGGACGCAGCGGCAAGGCCCTTCATCGGCTCGCCGATGCCTCGAGACACCTTCGCGAGGATGTCCGGGTCATTATAATGTGCCGTCGCGTCCACAATGGCGCGCGCCCTCGCAGCTGGGTTATCCGACTTGAATATGCCCGATCCCACGAAGATCCCGTCGGCACCAAGTTGCATCATGAGAGCAGCATCCGCCGGAGTCGCGATGCCGCCGGCAGCGAAGTTCACCACGGGGAGCCTGCCTTCCTTCGCAACCTGCATCACGAGCTCGTACGGGGCTTGCATCTCCTTGGCTGCCGCCATGAGCTCATCTTCGCGCATCGAAGTAAGCTTGCGTATCTCGCTCATGACCCGCCTCATGTGTCGCACGGCTTCGACGACGTCGCCCGTGCCGGCCTCGCCCTTCGTGCGCATCATCGCCGCCCCCTCGCCGATCCTTCGCAGCGCCTCGCCTAGGTTCCGGCAGCCACACACGAACGGCACCTTGAACTGGTGTTTATCTATGTGATGCTCCTCGTCGGCCGGCGTCAGGACCTCGCTCTCGTCTATATAGTCCACGCCGAGGGCCTCAAGAATCTGCGCCTCAACGAAATGCCCGATCCTGCACTTGGCCATGACCGGGATTGTGACCGCTTCCATGATCGCCTCGATTATGGCGGGGTCGGACATCCTGGCCACGCCGCCCTGCGCCCTGATATCAGCGGGCACGCGCTCCAGCGCCATGACCGCGACTGCGCCGGCATCCTCGGCGATCTTCGCCTGCTCGGGGGTGGTGACGTCCATGATCACGCCGCCCTTGAGCATCTCCGCAAGGCCTTTCTTGACGGTAAACGTTGCCTTTTCAACCATCCGTTCGTCCCTCCATTAGCTTGTAGCTCATTCCCCCCATGCAATTCTACTACACGAGTTTCCGAGACACAAGCGCCTGGAAACCACGATCTCCCAGGGCACGGGATGAAGGACGGCTCCGGGAGCGGAGGCCGGCCCGGCGCGCCATCCCGGGGTCGGCTCCTTCGTCGGGCCGCATATTCGTGCCATCCGGACGGAAACTTAACTCAGGGGCAGATGCGTCAACGTCACAGAGATCCTGGGTTTCCGGTGTTGCACTCGGGGACGGCGCCCCCAGCAGGGCACCTTGACAGAATCCGGCCCTCGGGTGGGTGGCCGGGTTTTGACACCCCTCGCGCAATCACCGTCAACCCCTCCCAAAAGTCGGAAGCACTCCTGCACCCCCACTTAGCAAGCTCGGAATCGCGAACGGGAGAGAGCGCGGACATGTCCGACACGTTTTTCAACCTCTTTTGGATCCTTCTCTTGGTGTGGAGCCTCCTCTCGCCCCTGTTCGGGAGGCGAAAGGTCGAGCTCGCGAGGCTGCACATCCTCAACTCCCTGTCGCGCAAGAGGGGGTCGCGGGTCATAGCCATGATCCACCGCATGGAGGCCATCAGTTTCCTCGGCATCCCCATCTCGCGCCACATCGACATTGAGGACTCGGAGCAGGTGCTGAGGGCGATCCGCCTCACACCGGACGATGTCCCCATAGACATCATCCTCCACACACCGGGCGGTCTCGTGCTCGCCGCGGAGCAAATCGCCCACGCAATCGCAGGCCACAAGGCGAAAGTCACCGTGTTCGTGCCGCATTACGCGATGTCTGGCGGGACGCTCCTGGCTCTAGCCGCAGACGAGATCGTCATGGATGAGAACGCCGTGCTCGGCCCGGTCGACCCGCAACTCGGGAACTACCCGGCGGTGTCCATCCTCCGAGCCATAGAGCAAAAGGACAAGAACTCCGTGAGCGACACCACGCTCATCCTGGGGGACATGGCCGCCAAAGCCATGGTGCAGGTATATGAAAGCGTATACGAGATCCTGGCGGCGAAGCTGCCCGAGGACAGAGCCCGCGAGATTGCGAAGACCCTCACAGAAGGGCGCTGGACGCACGATTACCCCATCACCTGCGACGCGCTGCGGCGCCTGGGGCTCACCGTGAGCAACGAGATGCCCTACGAGGTCTACCGCTTGATGGAGCTTTACCCGCAGCCTATCCAGCGCCGGCCCTCGGTCCAGTACGTGCCGGTGCCGTTCGAGCGGCGTGAGCCGGTGGAGCGGGGGCGGCGCGACTAAGTAAGGGGGCGTTAGTCCCTGTCCCATTTCCGGTAGGTGCCGGGTTGCCGGTGCTGGACTCGGGGACAGCGCCGCCCCCAGCGGGCGTCTTGACAAGACCCGGCCGCCCGGTCGGGTGGCCAGGTTTTGCTCTATGGGGCATGGATAGATCGCGCGAAGATCCACCCCGCAAGCAAGCACAAGCAAAGACGCCAGGCTCACGCCTGGCGTAACATCTTGGTGGAGACGAGGAGATTCGAACTCCCGACCTCGTGAGTGCGATTCACGCGCTCTCCCAACTGAGCTACGTCCCCACCCAAACCTATGCGCTATGTGTCTCGCACGTAGAATACTAACACAGGCCCGGACCGAAGTCAAGGCCGGGAAAGTCCGTTGACAAGCCGGGAAAGTCCGTCGACGTTTGCTCACGACTCCTCCGTCGCCGGCCTCGCAGCTTCCAAACTTGGCAAGTCTCGCGGTTCCGACTGCAGTTGGAACCGGTCGGCGCGCTCGGCCTAGTTTTCGAGGCCGCCCAGTAACTCGGCGAGTATTCCCGCTATGTTCACCGTGTCCCTAATTGCGCCGATGTCGGTTCTAGCCGCCCGGGGGCCATACACTATTAGTGGGACTGTCACGTCTGTGTCAAGAAGCGTTCCGTGGCTGCCCTTTGTATACTCCATGAACGCGGCAGACTCAATGAACATGTAACCTTGGCGCGCTATCGCGATGACTGGAGCACTCCTCGGATGCGATGCATGAAGAAGCGCCCGTGCTTCATCTGACAGCGTGATCACCTCGGCTATACCTTCAGCGCTTTTGAGTGCGGTCACGACAGCATCTTCTACTGTCGCTGTCGGCCACACATACAAGACGCCGCCGTCGAGGCTGTATACACAGTTGTCTTCGTCAATGCCCTCCAGGAGATCTGCTGGCAGAATGGCCTTGCTCACATTGGTCATCCCGTGGTCTGCGGTTACCACCACGGCCCAGTCCTCCCCCGCAGCCTCCTCGAGGATTGCCGTCAGCCTGCTAAGAGCCTCTCCCGCCGAGATGAGGCATTGAGTGGTCTCAGACGCAGGCACGAGTCCAAACCTGTGTCCCACCTTGTCGGGTCCGGCAAGGTTGAGCACAATGAGCGCGCCAGGTCCTGCCTCTTTCGCGAAGGCGCCCGCCACATCGATCACCCATCTGTCGAGCTTCTCATACCAGCCGCAGTAGTCCTCATATTGGGTGGACTCATCCGGAGGAGGCCCGACCTCTTCGAGCACCCATGATGGCACTGCCGCCGGGCTTACTGCAAGGTCCGCACCTTCGCCAAACAGGGCCCTGACTCCTTCCTTTCCGGAGATCACCGCCGTGCGCAGGCCAGCCTTCGCCGCCCGTTCGATCACTGTGGGAGCTTCCAGCAATTGAGGCGAGCTGAACCCATTCAGCGTCCCGTCGCTCCCCATGAACTGTTTGCCTGTGACCCCGTTCTCATCGGGCCACTTGCCGGTCAGTATGGCCGCATGTCCGGCTGCCGTGGAAGACGGGAACACGGTCCGCACGTGCTGGTAGAACCCTTCCGCCGCCGCCTGCCTAAGATATGCTTCGGACGGCAGCGCGTCCAGCGATTGAGCAGAGCAGCCATCAAGGATGACCAACACCACTAAGGTGTGGGGCACCTCGCGCGTGCTTCCGCTGGCGGCCGCAGGCGCGGCGGCCGCCAGCAAGCAGACAAGAAGGACAGAGAAGACACCACACGTTCTCCTAATCCATTCGGAAGTCATGACTTCGCTTTCACCTCTAAGGTCACGACATACCAGTTCCAGTCATTCTTGTCGTGGATTTTCTCTACTTCTGGGTGCGTACCGTACGGGAACACCAGCTTCACCGGACCGCCAAGGCCGCTTCCTATGGCCTTGCCACCGTCTTTCGTCGCAAGCATGATCGGATACTTGATCGCGTCGGCAACCTTGACGGAAACCTTCTTCCCGTCCTTCGCCACGACGATCACCTCATCCGCTGTGTCCGCCGCTCCAGCGTATTCAAGTATGGTGCTGATGAGGACTCCCTCATACACCTTCTTGCCGAGCCATGGGTCTTTGACTTCGTACTTGGTCAGGCCGAGTCCCTCCAGCATCGCCATGTCGAACTCGAACCCAGTATCGGAGTTCTTGACCGTGATATCTCCGGTTACAGTAAGCACCACTTTCCCCGCAGGCTTTGGCGTCTCAGCGAAACCGATAGGCGCAATGCCCGCAACGAGACAGATGATCACGAACCAGATGAAAGTCCTACGCATCTCTTGTCCCTCCTAGATAAGAGTTGGTTGACGGAGAATCGTCCAAACCCGCAGGTGTTCCAGCATGAACCACCTCCTCATTGTGGTGTGGTCCGCGTTCATTGAAGAACAAGACCAGGGACAGCACCACGAACGCTGCTCCGCATGCAAGAAAGGGCGCCGCCGAAGACCGCTCGTACAAGACCCCACCAGCGTACGGCCCGATGATCGAACTTGTGGCGACCGCCAGATTGAAAAGCCCGAAAGCACGCCCCGTGGCCGACCCACCGAGAACCTCTCCGACGCCGGCAAGTGCAACCCCTTGTCCAGCCATGAATGCGCCTGCGAAGAAGAGAACTCCAGCGAGCGGCACAAGGCTTCGTACCGTCACGAGGCCCAGCATGGCAGCGGAGAACACGAGCGCGTTGCCCCCAAGAGCAACAACGGTACCCCACTTATCCGCGCACCGACCGAGTATGACCGTTATGACCGCCTGACCCAGCGACATAATGGAGCCGGTGAGCCCTATAAACGCGAAGCTCGTTCCCATTTCGTCCCCAAGGTACTGGGGTATGAGAGGTTGGATCATGTAGTAGGCAACCGCCATGCATGAGTACGTGACTACAAACCTCACGAATCGCTTTTGCCGCAGAAGACCTGCGTAGCCTGCTGCTGCGTCTTCTGTATGGGCTGAACCATGAGAGCTGGAAGCACTTGGCGCCTGTTGGTCAACAAGACACAGCACAGCGACGGAAGCTAGGAAAAACACGAACGTGATAAGGAAGACGTTGCGCGTGCCGATTACCTGTGCAAGCCATCCACCCAATATGGGGCTGGCTATCATTCCCGCTGCATAACCGGAGTTGATGACGCCGAACACGAGGCCGGACATGCCCGCCGGCGCTCTCGTCGCTGCGTACGCGTTCATCGCGGGGTAGCCTATCATGGACAACGAGTAAAGCGCCGATGCGGCCGCGACAACCTTGTAGTCCCGGGCGAAATAGTACAGAAGAGGCGCCGGAACCCCAACGAGCCAGGAAAGAATCATCGTCCGCTTTCTCTCGTACTTGTCCGCGATGACGCCACCAGGGATGTACGACAAAGCCAAGGCGACCATCATGACGGAGTAGACGACCCCAACCTGCCCCGGCGAAGCGCCCAGTGACCGTATGTACAGGGGAAAGACGTAGGCGTAAAGGCCGTACCCCCACCCCCACAAGAACAAGCTCAACGTCATCAACTTGATGTCTCTTGGCATGCCTCGTCCTCCGTGTCCCGCATCAGAGCGTGCGCCTGGAGGCCAGGGCCAGTCTCGGGAGCGGGGGCTTCCTCCCAGCAAATGTCCGTCCGAGTGCCCGTCAAAACCTCTTGGGCGCGCTCAAGACCAATGCTTGCTTCTCGATACGCCTCATACATGACGTCATAGACGCGGCGCACGTCGTCGCAAGGCTCGAAAACCCGCCTGGAGCTGACAAGACGCCTGGTTGCCTCCTCGAGCGACGCGAAATCCCCGCAACAGTGCCCGGCGAGGACGATGGCCCCGAGCACGGCCCCCTCTGTGATTGACATCCCCTTATAGGGGATACCGAGCACATCCGCCTTAATCTGGAGCCATGGATCATGCCTCGCCCCGGAACCCACCGCCCTCATCTCCGCAGTCATCTGGTGGCAGCTCGTTGCTTCAAGGCTCTCCCTTACAGCGTACGAGCAACCCTCAAGTACCGCCCTCAACATGTCAGCCCTGGTGTGTTTGGGCTCGAGCCCGACGAATGCGCCTCGAGCATGTGGGTTCGCCTTCGGGCTCCGTTGGCCCACCAAGTGCGGGATGAAGAGAAGGCCCGAAGCTCCTGGCCGTGACGCCGCAACGGCCTCGGTTACCAACTCCCTCCAGTCGTAGGTCGCGCTTGCCTCAGCGGGGAAAAGGACCGATAGGGCCCACTTAAGCGAGCCCCCGGTGTATGATACCGGGGCTACGCGAAGGAATCTGCCGGGCGCAACGTGGCACATGCAGCTGCCCTGACCTTCTTCAGCTGGACAGACCAGCGACACGCACGTCGACGTGCCCGTGGCGTCGCAAGCTGCACCTGGCCCGAGGATCCCGGCGCCCAGAGCTTCCATAACGGCATCTATGCCGCCCGGAGCCACCGGGATGCCGGCGGGGAGCCCGGTTTCGCGGGCGGCCTCATGAGTGACCGTCCCGCACGCCTCCCAGGGGTGAACGACCGAGGGCAGGAAGGTGGCGACGTCGTGTCCGCCACGGACATCCCAGCCTCTTGCAGGATCGTACCAGGAGAAGCACGAGGCTGACGATGAATCGATGCACGCCCGGCCGGTGAGGCGAAGGGCAATGAAGTCCTTCGGCTGAAGGAGGACCCACCCGCTCTCCGCCTGGAGCGCACGAAGGCTTGCGAGCCACCGCGCGGTCGCCTCGAACGACGGCCCTTGCGCACGATAATCGGCGCTGCCGTCCAGGGGTGCAGGGTTTCCGCGCCCATCGAGAAGCGGCCTTCTATCCATCCACGTGATCACGGGCGTGAGCGGGTCTCCAGAAGGCACGGCCGCAACCAGGGAGGGGCTGTGTCCCGAGAGACCGACCGCCCGTACGTGCACGTCATCGCCTGCGGCGTGCACTACCTCCCGGACCGCTCCCGCGACCGTAGCCCACAGCCCGCGAGCGTCCTGCTCGGCACCGCCAGCTCGTGACGTGGTGAGTCCCGCGGGACGGGTCACCACGTGGTACGAGTCTCCCACAAGAAGCCCGACTTTCACAGACGAGGTTCCGACATCGATCCCGACATATGCTTCGTTTCTGTTTCTATTCATCCCCGTCCATCCTCAAGAGCACCTTCAGCGTCTCTCCGGAGGCACCGGTATCCAGGGCAAGCCCGACGTCGTCGAGGCTGAACTCCTGGCTCAAGAGGCCTGAAACGTCCAGTCTTCCCGACGCGAGAAGCCGAATCGCCATGTGGAAGTGACGCGGGGCAAAGCCGAAGCTACCGAGGAGCATTACCTCGCGGTAGTGGATCGCGTTGGGGTCCAGAGGTACCTCGGACCCGCCAGGGAATCCACCGAATAGGTTGACTCTGCCGCCCGGACGGACCGATGCCACGGCGTCCTCGAGTGCGCCAGCCGCACCTACGCACACAAAAGCGGCATCCGCCCCGTCACCTCCGGTTTCCGCGTTCACCCGGTTGCGCACGTCCTCGACCCGGGGGTCGATGACTTGTGCCCCGCGCCGGACGGCTTCCAGACGTCTGGTCTCGCCGGGTTCGCTTACGAAGATCGCCCCTGCGCCCCTGATTTTGCACAGCTCTAGCATGAGGAGTCCCATCGGGCCGGTGCCGTTGATGAGCACGCAGTCCCCCGGGTCGAACGGTGTGGCCTCGATCGCGTTCAGGCAGCACGCCACCGGCTCGGCAAGACAGGCCGCCCTTGGCGACAGGCCCCCAGGGACTTTGCACACGCCTTTCGCCAGGACTTCGCCGGGCAGCCTGATGTACTCGCAAAACGCGCCAGCTATCCCCTCCTTCGATGCGCACATCTCCTGCCTGCCCTTGAGGCACAGCCGGCACTTGTCGCACGGAACGTAGGGCGCGACGGCCACGACGTCGCCCACGGACACGCGTCCCGTCCCGCGCGCGTCGTTCCCCGGGCGCATCTCGACGATCTCGCCGACTGGCTCGTGACCGAGGATGCAGGGCGGCTCGAACATTGGGTGCCCCCTCAGGTACGTCTTTATGTCGGTTCCGCAGACTCCACAGAACATGACCTTCAACAGGGCCTCGCCGGGCTCGAGAGCAGGTTCTGAGACGTTCTCCACCCGGACGTCCCTCGGGCCGTAGTAAACCGCCGCCTTCACCGCACAGCCACTTCCTCTCGCCCGCCTTCGTGGACCACGCGCGCAAGCTCGCGCGCCATAGCCTCAGGGTCGGCGGCCTCGAAAACGTTGCGGCCAAATGCGATCCCCGCGGCCCCCGCGTTGAGCGCTTCCCTCGCCACGCAGATAGGGTCCGAAGTCCGGGGCCCGCCGGCGATCACTATGGGAATCTTACATGCCCTTACGATCCTGTCGAATCCCTGGCCAGTAAAGTAGGTCTTGACAAAGTCCGCGCCAAGCTCGTAGCCTACTCTGGCACAAACGGCTATGCACTCCGGATCATGGCTCATGTTCATGTCGGCTGGAATGACCTCGGCGAGCACAGGCAACCCATATCTCGTCGCCTGCGATATCACCTCGGCCATGTTCTCGAACATGCGCTGCTCCTCCGGCGCGCCCACCAGGACCATGATGCACACCGCGTCAGCGCCCAAGGACACAGCTTCTTCCACTCCGCACACGAGCGCGTGGTAGGACATATTCGGATTGTACCGCGTTGCGCCGCCGGTGAGCCGGATTATGAGGCCGCACCGCCCAGCGTAGGTCGCCCACTCGCTCCTAGCAACACCGGGGTTCACAAGGATGGCATCGGCCCCGCCGTTCACCACCTGCCGCACGATCGCCCCGGGATCCTCTATCCCCGGGGCAGGCCCCATGAAACCTCCATAGTCAAGGGCGCTTATGAAGCTTCTGCCCCTCCTGAAAATCCTCCGCAACCTGACTTCCTTGCCTGTCACCATTCGTCCCTCCGAACACTTCCGGCATCCAGCCTGTGAGCACGAGTCGCAATGAGCTGTGACGCGAGAGCTTCGCAGTCGAGGTCGTTTACTCGCTCCACCGCCGCCACCCACTGGGCTGGCAAGGCACCAATGCCGCCAAGCGCCCCTGAAAGCGCACCTACTATCGCCGCAAGCGTGTCTGTGTCACCGCCCATGCTTGCGGCGGCCGGGATCGCAAGGTGGGGCCGCCCGTCGTAAAGCACCACGAGGCCTAGGGCGGTCGCCACGAGCTCGGTGGGGTACATGCCAACCCCGACGGTCTCGTAGAGGGCCTCCTCAGCTCTCTCCGGCTCGCTCTTGTTGTGCGAGACAAGGTCGAGAGCAAGCCTCATGCGTGCGGGAACCGTCGCGCCCGCCCACTGAACGCCCAAGCCTTGCCCGTACGCCGCACCAGCCACGGCAGCCTCCACGACAGCCTCGAGCGGTCTCCCGGCCACTGCACACGCCACGCCCGCCGCCACGGCGCAGGCTCCCGCTATTGCGATGTTCACGCCGTGCGTGGGCAGGGATGAGAAGTATGCCTCACACGCGGCCGCCTCCGCATCCCCCGCATTGACGATGCCGATCGGCGCGACTCGCATAGCCGCCCCCACGGTGGCTCCCTTGTCGCCGGTGCGCGCCGGGTCTTCGCCCGCACGCAGGCGTTCAAGCGCGCCTCTTGAGCTGGGGCCGAGGAAGGACGTGTCGAACGCGTTCACACGGTCCGCCCATTCTAGATATGCGTCGGCCGCCACACGTGGCGTGATCCGTCCCGAAGCCACGAGCGCTCTCGCAAGCGCCCAGGTCTGTTCCGTGTCGTCCGTCACTCGACCCGGGGGTGTTCCCGTGTGGATGTGGCCTGGCGGGGGCTCGAGAAACCGGTCGACCCTGCTGAACCGCGCCTTGATCTCTTCCCTGGTCAGGAATTCCACCGGCATTCCCATTGCGTCTCCAACTGCCACTCCTGCAAGGCAGCCTGCAGCCCTCGCCAAGAGCTCGTCACTCATGCGCGGGAGCACCCCCCTCTTTCCAGCGACTCGATGTAGGGACTAACCTCGTCCCAGGTCGGCATGGCCTCCCTTGCTCCCACCTTTGACACCGCCAGCGCTCCGCATGCGTTGCCCAGGGCGAGGCAGCGGTCTTTGTCGAGCCCGCTCACAAGACCGCGTATGAACCCCGCCGTGAATGCGTCCCCGGCACCGGTGGTATCCACAACGGGAACCTTCAAAGCATCCCGGTGCCATTTGTCAACGGTCCTCGCTGCCGAAGGTCCCCGCATGTGTCGCTCGAAAAGATCTGCCCCGCGGTCTCCCTGCGTTACCACGACACGCTTGGCGCCTGCAGCCATGAGCCTTCCAACCGCTGCATCGAGATCGTCCTCTCCAGTGAGCAAACGCGCCTCCCCTCGGCTGAGCACTAGATAGTCAGCGAGGGCAATCATCTCGCCGAGCGTGCTCATCCCGAGACCGGAGAAGGCCCCGCCCGGGCCGTAAACCACGAGGGCTCCGACGTCTCTTGCCGCTCTCATCGCCCTCACCCCGACGGATGGTATCGCCTCACCCACGTAGAGGACCTGTGCGCCTGCGAGCGCTTCCGCCCGAAACTCATCCGGCTTCTCAAGGATAGCCGTCCCGCCCAGCGAGAAGATGACCCGCGCCCCGTTGCGATCAACGGCGATGATGGTTTCGGAGGTCCTTCCCTGGCCATCCACAAGCACGAATGATGTATCCACGTTGTCCTGCCTGAATGCCTTGAGGAGTCGCTGCCCGTTGTCATCGGGTCCGACCTTCCCTACGAACCGCGGGGACAGTCCCAGGCGAGCCAGGCCCACCGCGATGTTCGCTGTTGAACCGCCCGGTAGGAGATGTGGGCCATCCTCAGCGAATACCATCTCGTCGGGCCTCGGAAGCCGATCCACTTTGAACACCATATCGATGGCAGCAGCCCCCAGCGCCACGACGGTTTTCATACCTTAGAGCGATCCCACCTTATAGAGGGCAAGGCCCGCTATGCTTGTGATTGCCGCACCCAGGCACGCTAGAACCACCACGTAGTCGAGTGCCTTGAACCTGTACGGCCGCATGAACGTGAACCGCTTGCTTGAACCGAAAGCGCGCGATTCCATTGCAAGGGCAAGCGTATCAGCCATGGAGAGCGCATTTGCAAACAGAGGGGACACCACTCGTGAGGTCTTCCTGAGTCTCTCCACGAAACTGCCCCTGTCGAGCTCGGCCCCCTTGGACTTGTGAGCGTCCATGAGCGATCTGATTTGGGCCTGAACCACCGGCACAAACTTCCATGCTGTCGAGACTATGAACCCGACCTGATAGGGCATTTTGGGAATCCTCGCGATAAGCTGCACTATCTCTGATGGGGAAGTGACATACCCAAGCACGGCCACTGCCACCAGAACGGTGAAAACCTTGAGAGTCATGCCAATGCCGTAGAGAAACCCACCTAGCTTCACCGGCCACGCCGGGCCAATGCCCGGTACCCATGCGGGCACGATATGGAATAGGACGCGGCCTGGTGCTTTCAGGTGGGCAACCGCCGGGGTGTACGACACACCCTGAGCGAGTGTGATGACCACCGCCACCACAGCCAGGAAGGCCGTGAAGCCTTTGAGTTTCTCCCATGGGAACCTTGCAACGGCACCGAAGATGAAGACGCCTACGGCAAGCCCGAAGAGGTATACCGGGTCCGACCAGATGACGCTGATAACCACCACGACGAGCAACCAGAGAATCTTGGCCCTCGGGTCGAGCGAGTGTATGGGGGTGTTCTTGCTTTCATACTCGACTATCATTATTGCAAGCCCTCCCTTGCGGTTTTCAGGTGCATGAGCGCCTCAACCGCCTCTTCTGGCGTAAGGGCCACCTGGCCGCATAGCCTGACCGATAGTTCCGCAATGGCAGGTGGTTTCAAGTTTGCCTCGGCCATGAGCTCAGGACTCGAAAACACTTCCTGCGGTGAGCCATCGCCGACCACGCGACCGCCCGCCATAACAACCACGCGTCTGGCATATAAACTGACAATGTTCATGTCGTGCGTGATTATGAGAACGGTCTTGCCTCGGTCATCGTGGAGTTCCTTCAGGTAGTCCATGATCTGCAGGGACTCGAGCCAGTCAAGGCCGGTAGTCGGCTCGTCCACGATGAGTATGGCAGGGTCCATGGCCACTACTGAAGCCAGAGCCAGCCTCTGCCGCTCGCCCTTCGTCAGGTACTTGGGCCACACCTCGCGGTACCTGGCGAGCCCGATGTCTTGCAAGATTTCCTCGACCCTTTGGTCGAGTTCTTCACCGACGATACCCACATTGCCAGGGCCGAAACGCAACTCTTCCTCTACACTGTTGCAGAACAGCTGCTCGTCAGGGTTCTGGAACACATAGCCTACCGTGCGCGAAACCTGGGCCGCCGTCAGGTCTTTGATTGACCTGCCACCGATTCTTACGTCGCCTGCCGTGGGCTTCAATAAGCCGTTGAGGTGGCGCGTCAACGTAGTCTTGCCCGCGCCGTTTTGGCCGATTATAGCGATGAGCTCCCTCTCTCTTATCGTCAAGTCGACACCCCGCAGCGCAAGCGCGCCCTGGGGGTACCTGTGCTCGAGACCTTTCACCTCGATGATCACGTCACCTAGCGGGCGCTCCGGAGAGGTTGCCCTGCTGACAGTGCTTGCCGCGTGACCTGCGGTCATGCATTGCAGGCCATCACCGCCGGTATTGCCCATGTCCCGCCAAGCACCGCTCTCCAGGAGCTGGACGGCCTCGTCTAGCGTGAATGGAACCCTTTCCGCACCGAGCAGGGTGCCGAATCTGACCACGTGCGGAACACGGACCCCGGCGGCTGCTACCTCAGCAACGCGCCCGAAGACCTCGCGAGGCGTGCCCTGCAGCACGAATCTGCCCGCGTTCATCACGAACACCCTGTCCGCAAGCTCGAGAACATCGTCGACCTCCTGTTCGACGAGGATGACCGTGATCCCCAGCTCTTCTTTCAATCGTTTGATAATCGAGAAGACACGGGCCTTGCCCTGCGGGTCGAGCATGGATGTGGGCTCGTCAAGGACCATGATGTCAGGCAGCATTGCGTATACCCCGGCGATGGCCGTGGCCTGCCTTTCCCCGCCGGACAGCCTGTACGGAGCGCGCCTTTCGAGGCCTGTAAGGCGCATATCAACGAGGCTCTTGTGAACGCGCTCCATGATCGTGGGATAGTCCAGCCCGAGGTTTGCCGGCCCGAAGGCTACGTCCTCTTCCACCGTCATGCCGAAGAGTTGCATGTCAGGATCGCCGAAAACAAGCCCCACATGAGCCGCCATCTTCGCGGTGCCCACCTTCGCGGGCACCATGCCGTCCACAAGCACATCGCCCTGGAGGTCACCCTCGAGGAAGAGGGGCACCGTGCCATTCATCACTCCGCACAGGGTGCTCTTTCCCGAGCCTGTGGGGCCCAGCACAGCCACGCACTCACCCCTTGCGACGTCGAGTGAGACACCATCCAGCACCCAGCGATTGGAGCCCTTGTACCTGAACCTCACGTTCTTCAAGCATACGGCCTTGTCTGTCAAATGGAACACCTCTTCACCAACTGCGGCTATGCGTGAACTGGCTGGAACTCGCTGGCGGCGCCCCTATACCACCTGCTCCGGCCGCTTTCTGTGCTGTGCCGTTTTCAGCATCCCAGCCACAGCCAGACCGATCGCAGCGTTCGCTGCAGATCCAATGATCTGCGAAGGAAGGATCGCGATCATAAGGGGCAGGCCAATCATGATGACCCAGGGTCCAAGACATGTCACCGTATTTGCGATTGTGCCGACTATGACGGCCGGCACGACCCCCGCCTTCTTCGCCATGAACGCGGTGAGCGTCACAGTCAATGCCATCCCTGAGAGGTATATCGGCACCATGGGCAGCCAACTCGCGAAGCCGCCGAGAGCGTTGCTGATAAAACAGCCGATGGCGGCCACGGTCGCACCCACCGGCCAGCCGAAGAACACGGCCGCAAAGTAGCCCGCCGCTGCGTCCAAAGCTATCGTGGTAGCGGGTCCGGGCACCTTTATCATCGCACCGGCACCAGATACTGCGGCGAGGATGGTGACCCTGGCGATGGTCCTCGTGTCCCAGCGGACCCTGTGTTCCTCAGGATAATGCGCTGAAAGATATCGCCCGATGGCCCACATGAGAACAAGATAGCCAATAGCAAGAAGGTAGGACACTCCAAGACCGAGGGCTCCCTGACCAAGCCCCATGAAAGACACCTCCAGTTGAGCTCAGATACGGAGTGTACAGCCTGCCACGCTTCACTAGGCCAGCGACATCACCCCTCTCGCCGCGGCATCGTCCGTGATGATCACGTCCACAACCTTGCTGCGGAGAGCTCCGAGGATTGCCTCAGTCTTGTTTAGCCCGCCAGCAACAGCTATGACGCGGTCCATGCGGCCAAGTTCCTCCAGAGTCACCCCGACGATCCTGTCGTTAAGCGACGTCTCTAAAGGAGCCCCGTGGATGTCGAAGAATCGCATGCACATGTCGCCTACTGCACCGATCCGCCGCAGCTCGCGGAGATCTGCATCAGGAAAACCGCCTCGCTCGAGGAGGGTCGAAGGCGGCCTGAAGGTTCCCACTCCGACCAAAGCTACATCCACGTGTTCCCACAACTCCACGACTCTCTTTATGTTGCTATCAGCCATGATGGCCGCCTTCGCCTCAGGAGTGTCAACAAAAGACGGGGCGTGGAGGTAGAAATTGACTCCTCCGAGTGCTTTTGCCACTCGTGCAGCAAGCTCGTTGATCTGGAGATCAGCCACTACCTGACCAAGCCCTCCAAGCAGAGGCACAACCGTGACATTGAGAGATGAGGGTATCGCAGCACCAAGTGCCGTCGCGACCTCACGTAGAGTAGCCCCCCATGACACACCGACCACCGAACGCTCCTTAACGCAATGGGCTAGGTAGTTCGCCGCGGCACGCCCCAGGTTCTGCGCAAGCAGGCGCGGGGAGTCGATTCCTCCTATTACCACAGCGTCCTTGAGGCCGAATCTCTCCTTCAGCGCCCGCGCAAGGTCGCTGTAGTCTGCATCAGGATCTATGACCTTCAGGAGCACTATTCCGGCCTCGCGAGCCTGTTGTAGCGCACGCGATACCTGGCTCCTGGACACGCCCAGGCTCTTCGCGATCTCCTGTTGCGTGCGCTCGAGCTCGTAGTACTGGTGAGCGATCTCATAGAGAACCTTCTTGTCGAAAGACACTGAGACCCTCCTTTGCACATATGTGCAGCACAATTGTTCACCCACAGGAAAGTGATTCGCCACCCAACCCGGAAATCCTTCTATCCGTGGAACCCTCAGAGAAGAAAAAGGCAGGGGCTCCGCGACTGGGCATCGCGCAACCCCTGCCTTGCATCAGGAGTGCCATCAAGAGTGCGAGCAGTCGGAGTGCTCCGCGTCCTTACCTCTTCGGTCTCATCGTTGGGAAGAGGATCACGTCCCGGATGGAGCTCTGGTTGGTGAGCAGCATCACCAACCTGTCTATGCCGATCCCCATGCCTCCGGTGGGCGGCATTCCGTGCTCCAGCGCCCGCAGGAAGTCTTCGTCCATCCTGTGAGCCTCGTCGTCACCCTGGGCACGCAGCGCCGCCTGCGCTTCGAACCTCTCCCGCTGGTCTATGGGATCGTTCAGCTCGCTGAACGCGTTCGCTATCTCGCGCCCGCCGATTATGAGCTCGAACCTGTACGTGTACCGCGGATCGTCCTCCCTCTTCTTGGCCAGAGGGGAGATCTCTATAGGATGGTCAGTCACGAAGACGGGGGATACGAGCGTCGGCTCCACGCGCTCCTCGTAAATCTCGGAAAGCACCTTGCCCATTGTGGCGTGCGGGTCGACCTCGACTCCCAGGCGGCGCGCCGCCGCGCGAGCGTCTTCGTCGCTCTCTACAGCGTCGAAATCTACTCCCGTGCGCTCCCGCACAGCTTCCACCATCGTCTTTCTCGGCCAGGGAGGCGTCAGGTCAATCGTATTTCCCTCGTAGTCGACCTTGGCCTGCCCCAGCACCTGAATGGCCACATAGTGGATGAGGTCCTCCGCAAGACTCATCATGTCGGTATAGTCCGCGTAGGCCTCGTAAAGCTCCAGCATGGTGAACTCGGGGTTGTGCTTCGTGGAGATCCCCTCGTTCCTGAACACTCGCCCGATCTCGTACACTTTCTCGAGGCCTCCGACGATGAGGCGCTTGAGATGCAGTTCCAGCGCGATCCGGAGGTAGAGGTCGATATCAAGGGCGTTGTGATGGGTGATGAACGGCCTTGCCGTTGCGCCGCCGGGGATGGTATGCATCGCGGACGTCTCCACCTCGATGTAGCCGCGGGAATCGAGAAACGCCCGCACAGCGCGCACGATGGCAGTCCGCTTCAGGAAAACCTCGCGCACCTCGGGGTTGACAATGAGGTCCAGGTACCTTTGCCTGTAGCGGAGGTCCACATCAGCCAGACCGTGCCACTTCTCCGGAAGCGGTCGGAGCGACTTCGAAAGAAGCTCGATCCTCTCGATCTCCAGCGTCACTTCGCCCCGCCGCGTGCGGAACACGCTGCCCTCCACGCCAACGATGTCGCCTATGTCGAGCGAGGTGAACAAGTCGTAGGCGTCCTGCCCGAGCCGGTCCAGTTTCGCGTAGATCTGTATCCGACCCGATAGGTCCAGAAGGTCCGCGAAGGTGGCTTTGCCGTGACTCCTCATCGCCATGAGCCGCCCGGCGACCTTGACGGTGCTACCCTCTAGCCTCTCAAAACCCTCCACGATGTCCCGGGCGTGGTGGGTGCGCTCGAACCTGTGACCGAACGGATCGATGCCCCTAGCGCGGAGAGCCTCCATCTTCTGCCGCCTGACGCGCACGTGCTCGCCGTCAAGCTCCTCGTCCCCGTACACTCCTCCGCCCGCGGCTCCAGCCTCCGGCGTCGGCGCGCCTTCCGCCAGCCCCGCCGCAGCCTCCGCGGCCCCACCACTCGCCGGATGAACCTCTCTCCCCTGGCTCATTTCATCACCTCGTGATGTCGAGAATCTGGAACTTGATGGGCCCCGCGGGTGCGAGAGCTTCCACTATGCTCCCGACCCTCTTGCCGAGGACGGCCTTGCCTACGGGAGACTCATTCGATATGCGCAAGTTCCCCGGATCGGCCTCTGCCGAGCCTACTATGGTGTACTCGAAGATCTCGTTGTCCGAAAGGTCCTTCAGCTTCACCTTGCACCCGAGATGCACCGTATCGGTGCTGACTTCGTCCTCGTCGATGACCTCGGCGTTCCGGAGCATTGCCTCCAGCTGCGCGATCCGTCCCTCGACGAACGCCTGCTCGTTCTTGGCGTCCTCGTACTCGGCGTTGTCGGTGATGTCGCCGAAAGCCTTCGCCTCCTTGATCCTCGCAGCAACTTCGCGCCGCTTGGTAGTCTTGAGGTACTCAAGTTCCTTCTCGAGTTTCCTGAGCCCTTCCAAGGTGAGAACTACCTTTTGCGCCATCAAGCTGGTTCCTCCCTTAACCGGCCCATGTACATCCGGACATCGCGCAACGCGCCTCGGCGCCATTTCGCGCGCCTGTGCCCGTTGCGCGATGCCGCTTTTCGCATGCCACTATTATGTCGTGTGCTCCCGGCGTTGTCAAGCCTCGGTCGAGGCTGGCTAGTTCAGTGTTTCCACTCTAGGCTTTATCTCAAGCCGCCTGATGAGGTCCAGATAATCCGAGGGCGTGAACTCCTCCGGTCGCCGCCCTGTCAGAGCCACGAACACCGCGTCCATGACGTTCGTTGCGAACGACCTGCCCTCGATCTCTGGGGTCGACGCCACCAGCGTCTTCACCCCTCTCTTTCTGAACGCTTCCACGTCGTCCTTGGTGACGGTGTTCGTTATGATAACCTTCCCCGCGAGGTCGTCGGGCATGTGTTTCTTGATGAAGTGGCAGTCTCCCCCGATGATGTCCGCCCATGCGTACGCCTTTCCGAACTTCGGCACCACGCGTTCCTGGCTCTTGCCGGTGGGATAAAGCATCTTGATGGGGAGAAGCCGTATCACCGGCATAAGCACGGTGACGAGCGCCTGGAACGTGGAAAACGACCTCAGGAAAATGGGTATGCCGAGCCCGAACGCCAAATCGCCGTACATCATGTCGCACCCGGACTCGAGGAGAGCTGACGCCATGCCGAACCTATCCAGGGCGCACACGATGAGAGCGTTCTTGCCCGCGAGGGGCATCTTCATCTCATCACGAATGTACTCGACGGCCCTCCGCTCGATTACGCCCTTCAGCATGCTCCCGTCGGCAATGGGAGTCCTGCTGGCCGCACGCGCTATCGGGACCGCATCACGCAGCATGTAGCGTCTCCGCCCCACGTAAAACCAAAGGTCCGTGCCGCCCATGCCGAACGCGTCCACTTTGCCATCGAGGCTGCGGATGAGATCGATGGCCTTCTGGATGTCCCCGTCGGTCCCGCGCCTCTCGATCACCACTTCCTCGCCGAGCAGGATGACCGTGGCTTTATGGTCGCGCTTGGATGAGCCCAGACTTACGCTAACAACGTGCTTCATACGAACCTGCCCCCCAATCCCATCTTGTACGACTGCGCGACGCTGCCGCCGCGGTCATGCCGTCGTTATGCTGCGAAGAATGTTGCGGATGAACTCCGGGTCCACATAGCGGTCGCCTTTGATCGGGGACGTTCCGACCTCGATCCCAACCACTCGGTCGCCGAGGATGGATTCCACAAGGCCCACCCGCATGTCGGACCCTATGAAGACGACGGCGTCGTACGTCTTCAGCTTCGTGATTATGGCCATGATCTCGTTGAAGACCTCTTGTCCCGACCTCTCCCTGAGATAGGCCCACCGTTCAACGTCGTTCAGTAGGAGGACGAAATCCACACCTTCCTCCTCCGCCACTCTGCGGATCTCCTCCTTGTTCCCCACGGGGAAGCCCACGATCGCGATGCGCGCGCCTTTACGAACCTCGCCGAGGCTCTCCAAGCGGGACACGAAAGCTCTGTCGATGCCTACTTGGTCCGCGGCCTCCTGTTGCGAGAGGCCCTTGACGCGGAGCTCGAGGATCTTATCGATGGCCTTGTACACCCGCGCCTTGTCCACGACCTTGTCACCGATGCGAATGAGCTCCAGCCCCATCACCCCCCTGTCTGCCTCCGGCGCGCATCCAGCGCGAGCGCGCCTCGCTGGCCTTCCCGCCCCCAGCGGTGTCAACATTATTGTGCACATTCCTATTCTAGCAGGACGCCCCCGAAAACGCAAACTCCGTCGCTAAGCGGGAGTGCAAAACGCTCCCGACTTTTGGGAGGGGTTGCCGCTGATTGCACGAGGGGTGTGAAAACCCGGCCACTAACCTCATGGGCCTGATTTCGGCGAAGCGCGCCCCGCTCGAGGGCGCCGTCATCTAGCGCAACACGTGCGACCCGGCAACCGCTGGAAATGCGGTAATGACTGACGCGCCCTCACACAGAGCGACAAGGCCGAGCAAGGACCGAGGTGATGGCTTCCACCATCTCAGCCCTGGTCTTCGCCGCGTTTATCCGCACCCGGCCCTGGGCGGCGCCGGGAGTGCCGCGCAGGTACCACGCCGCATGCTTTCTCATCTGAAGGACGGCGCTTTTCTCCCCGAAAAGCTCGATCATCATGTCGAGGTGCTGGATGGCCATGGCAACCCGCTCGGCAAGCGAAGGCGGTGGCACCTTCCTGCCTGTCGCGAGATAGGCGGTGACCTCCCTGAATATCCAGGGATTCCCGAGCGCCGCCCTGCCTATCATGACCGCGTCGCAGCCCGTCTCCTTGAGCATGCGCGCGGCGTCCTCGGCCGACCGGACGTCCCCGTTGCCGATCACCGGGATTCCGACGGCCCCTTTCACATCCTTGATGATGTTCCAATCAGCCTCGCCGGAATAGAACTGGTCGCGGGTGCGGCCGTGCACCGCCACAGCGGCCGCGCCGGCAGCCTCGACCGCCTGTGCGAGTTCCACGGCGTTGACGTGCTCCCCGTCCCAGCCCTTCCTCATCTTCACTGTCACGGGCACCCCCGCCACCCCGGCCACGGCTGCGACGATATCCTGCGCGAGGGGCACGTCCCGCATGAGCGCGGCCCCCTCGCCGTTCTTGACTATCTTCGGCGTGGGGCACCCCATGTTGATGTCGATGATGTCAGGATGCACCCGGTCCCGGACGATCGCAGCCGCGCTCGCCATGCTCTCGGGGTCGCTCCCGAAAAGTTGAACCGCCACAGGCCTTTCAAGCTCTGAGATCCGCAGAAGCTCGAAAGTCCGCTCGTTGCGGAAGATGAGCGCTTTGTCGGAGATCATCTCCGTGTACACCAGAGCGCATCCCATCTCCTTCGCGAGCAGTCGATAAGCGAGGTCGGTCACCCCAGCCATGGGCGCGAGTACTACGGGGGCCGCCAGGCCCACGTCACCAATGGCCACGGCGCGTCGACCGCGGTCCGAGTCGGGGACACCCGAAGCGTGCGGGCCGCCAACGGCCGGGCGAGGACCGGGCTCGGTCTGCGGATCGCTTCGCCGCCCCCTCGTGGCAAGCATATCCTCGACCGCCCGGAGCAGGTCAGACAGGCCCCATCGCTCGGCGGCGGAGATCAGGACCGCGCCTGGGTGTTCCACGCGCAAGCGTTCTCTTTCGAGTTCCCCGCTGACGAGATCCATCTTGTTGAGAACGGTGAGCATAGGCTTGTCTTGAAGGCCGAGGTCCGCGAGGACCGCGTTCACCGCCGCGCACTGCTCGTCCTTGCCCGGGTGACTGGTGTCGACCACGTGACAGATGACATCAGCCTGGGCAACTTCCTCCAGTGTGGCGCGGAACGCCGCCACGAGATCGTGGGGTAGCTTGCGAATGAACCCCACGGTGTCCGCGAGGAGCACCACCTGCCCTCCTGGTAGGCGGCACCTACGTATCGTCGGGTCCAAGGTGGCAAACAGTTTGTCCTCCACCAGCACCTGCGATTCAGTAAGGGCATTGAACAGCGTGGACTTGCCGGCATTGGTGTAGCCAACGAGCGACACCACGGGCATCCCGGCTTCCTTACGGCGGGAACGCTGTAACCCCCGCCGCGCCGCTATCTCGGCGAGCTCGCCGCGGAGGACCGCGATGCGCTTCCTGATCCGGCGCCTGTCGGTCTCGAGCTTCGTCTCCCCCGGCCCACGGGTGCCGATGCCGCCGCCGAGCCTGGAGAGCTCAACGCCCTTGCCTGTGAGCCGCGGGAGCAGGTAAGAAAGCTGGGCGAGCTCGACCTGTATCTTGCCTTCCTTGCTCGCGGCCCTGGAAGCAAAGATGTCGAGGATGAGCCACGTCCTGTCTATGACCTTGACTCCTATGATCTCCTCGAGGTTGCGTTGCTGGGCAGGACTGAGCTCGTCATCGAAGATCACGAGGTCAGCGCGGGCCACGATCGCGAGGGCCGCGATCTCCCGGGCCTTCCCCTCGCCTATGTACGTGGCAGGGTCAGGCGACGTCCGTTTTTGGACCACCCTCCCGACCACCTCGGCACCGGCCGTCGCCGCGAGCCGGTCGAGTTCGTCGAGGGAGTCCTCGACCTCCCAGCCTGGCGTGCCAGCCACCTCAAGACCTACGGTTATGGCTCTCTCGACCTTTTGACCTGAGTTTCTCAGATCCCGCTCACTCCTCAAATCAAGGACACGTCAAGGACACGGCCGACTCTCTCTATTTTGGGAGCCGCAGCGCACCGCCTAAGTGGAGATGCAAAAACGCTCCCGACTCTTGGGAGGGGTTGCCGGTGCTTGCACGACGGGGCGTCGAGAATTTGGCTAGCCCGCGCGCCAAATTCGAACGAGGCGCGCCGCAAGCGCGCCGTCCCCGGCGGGCAACACCGGCAACCCGGCAACTGCTGGAAAAGAGGCGAGGACTGTGGGAAACATCAACAGTCTCATGACCTCATACTTAGTTCGAAGGCTCAGGCACCCGCGCGTTCTTCTCGAAGATCATGCGCAAGCCTTCCAGGGTGAGGTCGGGTTCGAGCACGTCTATCTCGGACGAATCCTCCGCGATGAGCGGCGCGAAGCCCCCGGTCGCGACCACGCGGGCGTCGCCTCCCATCTCGAGTTTCATCCTCCTCACTATCCCGTCCACAAGCCCGACCGTCCCGTAGATTATGCCCGCCTGCATGCTCGCGACTGTGCTGCGCCCGATGACCGACTTTGGCTTCACCAGCTCGACGCGGGGGAGCTTTGCGGCGCGTGCGAACAGGGCCTCGCTGGATATGCCGATGCCAGGCGCGATGGCCCCACCCAGGTACTCGCCGGACGCGGATATGGCGCAAAACGTCGTGGCGGTGCCGAAGTCTACCACGATCACGGGGCCGCCGTACTTCTCGTAAGCCGCCACGGCGTTGACGATGCGGTCCGCCCCCACTTCCTTGGGGTTTTCGTAACGTATGACTATGCCGGTCTTGATCCCAGGCTCCACGACCACGGGCTCACAGTGGAAATAGCGCCTGACAAGATCCTCGAAAGTGCCGATGACAGGGGGCACGACGCATGAGATGGCAGCGCCGCTTATCGCGCCAAAGTCAAGGCCGTGGTACGAAAAGAGGTCGCGGATGACCATGGCGTACTCGTCCGCGGTCTTTAGCCGGTCGGTGGCTATGCGACAGCTTGCCACGAGGCGTGTGTTCTCGTAAACCCCCAGAACGATGTTGGTGTTGCCGATGTCCAGTACAAGGATCATCTCCGTGATTCTCCTCCTTCCGCCTCTCCCGGAAGCCCGAGCTCGGCCAAACAGCCGTGGGAACGAGGCAAAGCCGCGTTTATCGCGCCCCGCCCATCCACTCCGCTACCCAATCAGCTTGGCAACGGCCTGCACCAGGATGAACACGCCCATGCCGATGAAAAGGATGCCGGCCGCGATCTGAATGTATTCCGTCGGGAGGAACTTGGAGACCACGCCCCCGAAGAGAGCACCGATGAGGCTGACGCTCGACAAGGCAAGCGACGCGCCCAGGAACACCGGGATAACCAAGCGATGTTGGGCGACTAGCGTGAACACGGCAAGCTGCGTCTTGTCGCCCATTTCAGCCAGGAAAAGAGTGGTGAAGGTCAGGGCAAAGAGTTTCCAGTCCATGCCTCACAGTTTCCTCCTTCAGGCACCTTTCAGCGGGGCGCCTTTCGACTTTTCCTGCGGTTTTTCTACGTGCCTGCAAGGATATCCTTCCGCCGGGTCGAATATGATGATTCATGCGTAATCGTCTCGAGCTTGCCGCAGTAACATCCGGACACCTGGTGAATGACCTATACGCAGCCTTCCTCACACCGCTTTTGCCGATGCTCGTGGCGAAGTTCGACATATCGCTGGCAATGGCAGGGCTTCTCTCGGCCGTGTACGCCGCCACGTCGTCGGTCGTCCAGCCTGTCGTGGGGCACCTCGCCGACACCACCAAGAGCAGGATCTTTATCGTCCTCGGCCCGACGGTCACCGCCACGGCTATGTGCATGATCGGCCTCGCCGGCAGCGAGGGTCTGCTCGTAGCCTTGCTCGTTATCGGCGGGATCGGCTCAGGCATGTTCCACCCGCAGGGTGCCGCAATGGCCGGCTCAATAGACCAGACCCGTAAAGGCTTCATTCTGTCGGTGTTTACCACGGCGGGAGAGGTCGGGTATGCCCTCGGGCCTCTCGTGGTGCTCTCAGTCGTGAGCACGCTCGGCCTCCGCTATACTTACGTCACGGTCGTCCCGGGCATTCTCGTCTCGCTCCTCATATATCGTTTCGCACCACGTCGCCGCGCGGTCAGCCGCGCCGGCCTCAGCGAGGCGAGGCGCTCCCGCCCGGCGCCGGCGAATGACGCCCCCGCCAATCGTGACGGAGCCGTGACCGACGGCGCGCGCGGCGGGAAGGTGCCGGTCGGCGCGCTCGTGATGCTCTGGATCATCGCCGCGCTGCGCCTGGCCGTCTCCATGAGCTACACGACGTTCGTGCCCATCTATCTGAGGGAGATGGGCCTGCCGCTCATGGTGTACGGGTCGGTCGCGTCGGTATTCGTATTCGCCGGGATCATCGGGATCATGGTGGCGGGACCGGCAGCTGACAAGATGGGGCCTTTCAAGTTGATGGTCGCGGGCCTGCTGGCGCCCATCCCACTCCTTCTCGGGTTCATGCATGCGAACGGCTTCGCCTCGTACGCGCTGCTCGCCGCGGCCGGGTTCACCATATACCTCCCCATGCCCATCATCACGATGACCGCCCAGAACCTCGCTCCCGCAAGAGCGGGCACGGTCTCGGCGTTCATGATGGGCGTCGCGTGGGGAGCGGGGTCGCTGGGGGCAGCGGGCATAGGGGTCCTCGCGGATGCCCTCGGCATTCGGATGGCGCTCACTCTTCTCCCTGGGGCGCTTGCCGTGGCCGCGGCGTTTGCTCTCGCCCTGGAAAGCCAGGCTCACCGCGCGCCTTCTCTATCAGCAGCTCACGAACCCACTTGCCAATAGGGTTTGTTCCGCGCACCAGGTAATCAGCGTAGTGAGCGTGGAGGCACTTGATCCCGGCAACATCGGGCTTCCCAAGCACGCCGCCGATTCCGGAGCGCGCCACTACCTCGTACTGGCCCGGATGCTCCGCGGCGAGACGCGATGCATCCTCAGCCGGCAGGAGGGACATGCGGTAGTCCGCGTACGACCTTGCCGCTTCACGGTAGGCCTCGAGGGCGGCCGGGTCGCCCGCAAGCCTTTGCTGCAGCTTCCTCACGTAGCCCATGGCCTCGAGCTCGGATACCGCTCGCACCGCACCAGGACAAGTGAGCCAGAACACCGTGGGAAACGGCTCCACGCGCTTCTTTCGATACGTGCCACCTTCTTCGCGCAGGACCGGCTTCGTCACGATGGTCTCCGGAAGGCCAAGCGGGCACCGCGTCGCCACCCGGAGGAACCCCCGCGGTTTCCTGCCTATTTGTCTCTCCACGAGCTCCTCGTCTGTCATGTCTGTCATGTGCGGCTTGCGATCCATCCGGCACATCGAAGAAATAGCCGGTGGCCTAAGCGCACCGGCTTTCCTCTCACTCCCTCTTATTCGTCGTCTCTCGCTTCCGGATCTTGCTTCCGAAGTCGTCGCCCTCTCGCCGGGGCAACCCGACTAAGCCAAGGGGACCACGCGATCCCGTCTCTACGCCCCTCCCATTCTGGAGTAACGAGTGCCGCGCCCACCCCGCTTCGATTCCTGGCTTTTCTTGAGGTCTGACAGCCGCTCGTCGCTGTCTTTCAGGAACTTCGAAAGCTTCTCTTCAAAGGACTGCCTTGCAGCCGCGTTCATCCTTCTGCCGCGACCGGGCTGGTAATTTGGATCAGCTTGCTTGATCGACAACCCGATCCTGCCGTTTTCGACGGCCAGGATCTTCACTTTCACGACGTCGTTTTCTTTCAAGTAGTCCTTTATGTCTCGTACATACGTGTCAGCGACCTCGGAAATGTGAACCAGTCCGGTCTGACCCCCGGCCAGTTCGACGAAGGCCCCGAAGTGCGTGATTCCCGTCACGCGGCCCTCGACGATGCTGCCTACCTCGAGCGACGGCATACCTGGTGAACTCCCCCTCATGTGGTCGTGGTCAGCAGAAAACAAAGCCCGAATTTCAGTTCATTATACTTCGTACGCCGCTGTTGTGTCAATCCAAACCCAAGCCCGCCAGGCCTTCGGCTCAACCAAACGCCCGGGAGACGCGGCATCAAGGATTTCGCTGCCCGGCTACGGAATGCGACCGGGCTAGTCGCGAATGCTGGCGGGGTCGGCCCCCTGTCTTTTTGTGACGGCGGGGGGCGAATCAGGGTTGCGCGGCTGAGCGACAATGAACGGCACCTCGCCCGGCTTTACGAGACCCAGCTCCTCGCGGGCTACCTTCTCAACGTACTCGTCACTGGACAGGTATTCGATCTGCTTTCGCAGCTCCTCACACCTGGCTTCCCAGACCTGAATCTCCTTCTGCACCACGGAGATTTGGTAGTTCACCCGCACGAGCTCGAGATAACCCCTGAGGTACAGGAACGCGATTCCGAACATGAACAGGCCGACTAGCACCCGCCTGAGCGGCTTCCACGACGATTGGTTTGGCTTGTCTCCCGCGGCCAGAGCAACCACCTTCGCTTTCTGCAACCCCCCGGGCCCCGTGCTCCGATCCTCGAGGACTGCAGCGCCCTCTTCTGATTGTTGTTTGGTATTCGACGTCTTCCCGGAGAATCCCTTCTCACCGTCTCCATCGCGGACGCGGAAGCCTGAAGACGCCGCGAGCGGCCCGGCGCATCCTGAAAGAGGCTTCACGAAGCCCCAGCCTTGCTCGCCTTCTCACATGGCGGCAGCCTTCGACCACTGACACCGCGCCTCCTATCACCCGCCGCCCCAGAACCGCCCTGTACCCGGCGAAACCCGCGCCGAACCCAAGGAACATGAAGAACCTGACTTCACCCCAACAGGTGGCGAGGAGAAACGTGAACGCGACAGTGGTCGCGAAAAGCGAGAACAACAAATCGCCCGCAGCCGTGGCGACTGGGCCCAGCCCCAGCACGGACCTGGCGACGCGGTAAAGGTCGAAGAACACGCCAACGATGACGCCCGTTAGAATGGTAACCAGGAGTGTGAACGCCTGCGACTCGACCGGCTCGATCACTTCAGCAGCCGCCCCAAGAAACTCCTAGCCTTCTTGCCGACTTCCTCGGCATACTCCATTCCTGCGAGATACCCTTCGATGGTCAGGTTCCCTTCATCGAGGTTGAGTTGCTTGATGTGGAAATCCCTCCCATGCAACATCAACATCCCCGCGGTCGTCTCGAGGACGACTTCCTGGTCGTCGAAACTCTCCACGTTGTTCACGCCGTCAACCGCTATCGTCTCGCGTTCGGTAACCGTCACCCTGTGCTGCGACGACATGGCTGTCCGTCTCTTCTCGTCAATCATCCCTCTTCCCTCCCGTGTGAAGGTGCGCAAGTCATTGCCGCATTTCCGGCGGTGGCTCGGTCGCAGGTGTTGTACTCGGGGACGGCGCCCCAAGCGGGGCGCGCTTCGCCAAAATCCGGCCCGGGGCCAGTGGCCGGATTTTGACACCCCTCGTGCAATCACCGGCAACCCCTCCCAAAAGTCGGGAGCATTTTTGCACCCCCACTTAGGTGTGACCCCCGAGGATGCGTCCTGCCCATAACCAGATGATCGGGAAACGTCCCGAGCTCACACCCGGCGTCCACTCCGTGCCTGTGCAAGGCGTCGAGCCCGGCCGCGGGCCCTTCCTGATGAATGGTTATGCCAGTCCCCAGAAAAAAAGACCTGCCTGTGGACAAACCAGGCAGGTCACAGCCTCTTCGTCAAACCGCGTGGTTGGGAACCCGCGACGCCTACGGCTTCTTTGCGCTGCGCTGCTCCTCGCCGCTCGCCGACACCCTCTTGGCTTCCTCCCACAACGAGTCCATCTCGTCGAGAGTCATGTCCTCCATGCGCCGGTTATTCTCACCAGCGCGCGCCTCGATATGTTTGAACCGCGCGATGAACTTGTCCACCGTCCGCCCGAGAGCGATCTCCGGGTCCACCTTGAGGAACCTGGCCACGTTGACGAAAGCGAAAAGCACGTCGCCGATCTCCTCGGCGATACGCGCTTGGTCTCCCGCCTCCCGCGCCTCCTCCAGCTCGTGCATCTCTTCCCGGACCTTTGCGATCGCCCCGGAGACGTCCGGCCAATCGAAGCCCACCCTCGACGCCTTCGCCTGGACCTTCAACGCCCTCATGAGGGCAGGCATGGCGCCCGCGACGTTGTCGAGGACCGACGCCGGTTCGCCGGCTTCGTCCGACCTCTCTCTTTGCTTTATCCGCTCCCAATTGCGCAGGACGGTCTCGCTGTCTCTCGCGTCGACATCGCCGAACACGTGAGGGTGACGCCGGATGAGCTTGCTGACGATTCCCTCGATGACGTCGCCTACATCGAACCTTCCGGCCTCGCTCGCGATCTGGGAGTGGAACGCCACCTGGAGCAGCAGGTCACCGAGCTCCTCGCATAGCTCGCCATCGTCGTTGTCGTCTATGGCCTGGACCACTTCGTAGGCTTCTTCTACCACGTAGCTCCTGAGAGATTCGTGGGTCTGCTTGCGGTCCCAGGGACACCCGCCTTCGCCCCGGAGCCGCCGCATGATCTCGACGAGCGGGGCCAGCGAATAGCGGCCGTTTGCGTCGTTCGCGGCTTTCGTTTGGTTGTCCCTGCGTTTCGTCGCCATCTCTTGCACCTTCTCACAACTCAATACTCAACGGCGCAGGAGCCCGAGCCGTTCGAGGACGCTCGCGATCCTGCCTCCGCCGGGGAAAACCTCGAGTTCGTGCCAGCCGACGACTCCCGTGACGAGAAGCGCCAGCCCGTACACGGCGACCGCCGCCACTATCGCGGCAAGCGCCCCAAGGCTGTTGCTCGCGACGGCTCCGTACACCGCCGCGTACGTGGCCCTTGCCGCCAAAGCCATCATCGCAACGCCCAAAACTGGCTTCACCACTGTGTTCATCACATCAATGCTGAGACCGAGCGTCCGCACCAGCGCTACCACGTTAAGGAGCCCCGCCACGGCGAAGGCGGCCACGGTGCCGAAGGCCGCGCCCCGAATGCCGTATGCCGGCATGCCGGTGAGCACGAGGCTCACCACCAGCTTTGCTACAGCGCCCTTCGCGAGATTCCGCACGGGCACCGTGACCGCGCCGAGCCCCTGTAAAATGCCGGAGCTGACTTGCTGGAGCGCCAGGAACACGGTGCCGAACGCGAGGGCCCGCAGCGGAACTGCCACCTCCGCAGGCCATCTGAGCATGACCGAGAACTCCTTGGCGAATATGAAAAGCCCCACCGCGGAGGGCAAGGCGAACAGGAAGCCAAGCCTGATGGCCTCCTCGGCTCTTGCCGAGAGGGTGCTCCTGTCGCGCCGCGCGAGGGCTTCAGAGATCGCCGGCACAGCGCTCGCCGCCACGGCCGCCGTGACAAGCGTTGGAAAGTACATGAGGGGTTGCGCCATCCCCGTGAGCCGCCCGAAAAGCTTTGTGATCTCGTCCGGCGAGAATCCCGCAGCAGCGAGGCGCATAGGCACGATGGCTATATCGAGGAACTGCATGAGCGGCATTATCGCCGCGGCGAGGACCACCGGCAGCGACAGGTCGAAGATGCGGCGGACAAGCGCCAGCGTGGAGCCCATGTAATCCTCAGCGTCCCGCGGCCCGCCTCTCTGTGCGCCGTCCTCACCCGCGGAGCGGTCCCGGTTTCCGCCGTTGCCACGTCCTCTCGCGCCGCCCCCCTCCCTGCCGATCTTGGCAAAGACCGCCATGACCTGGGCCCACGTCACCCTCCATGACCCGGGCACGTGCTGGAGCCTGAAATAGGCGACGAGCAGCACTAGGAAACCCGCGGCCCCGCCGAGCACCGCGCCCAGGTTCGCCCCCGCCGCGGAGAACTCGATCCCCCGCGGCAAGAGGAGCCATGCGAGGCCAATCATAGCGGAGACCCGCACGATCTGCTCGCTCACCTGGGAGAGCGCGCTCGGCCCCATTTCCTGCATGCCCTGGAAGTACCCGCGGAACGCCGACGTTACCGACAGGATAAGCACTGCGGGCGACACAGCCATGATGGCAAGGGCCGCCCGGGCGTCCCGGGCCACGTACTTGGCGATCGGCCCCGCTCCTAGAGCGAGGGCTGCCGAGAAGAACGCGCCGGTCAAAAAGAGGATCGCCGTGGCGACCTTCAAGATCTTGAGGGCGCCCGCAGGGTTATTTCTCGCCGTTTGCTCCGCCACAAGCTTGGATACGGCCACCGGGACTCCCGCGGTCGAGACTACCAGGAACACCCCGTAAACGGGATAAGCCATCTGGTACAAGCCGACGCCCTCATCCCCTATGAGCGAGGGCAGGACGATTCGGGAGACCGCGCCCAGGAACCTGTTGGCCAAGCCCGCAGCGGCGAGGATCGCCGCCCCCTTGACGAGAGACTTCCTTGTCATCTACCGATGCCTCACATGCCCGAATGCGCACCCGCTCGCCTCCGCGTCAGCGTCGGAGCGCGCACAGGGCGCCACGTTTCTTTCCCTCACCCCAGCCGGCCGCAGGCCCGGAGGCCGCTCGCCGGCGGCCGAACGCACGCCGCGGTCCTCGAGCCCCTCGCGCCGCACGAAGCCCGGAAGCCGCCCTCTTACGCACAGGCCAATTGTACTACAGCGCAGGCTCGCAGGCAACACGCGCGCCGCCGCACGACCTGCCAGGGGAAACTAGTGAAGCGGGTGGCGCGCGCCGTCCCGTGGACGCGAACAGGCAGCCAGCCTAAACGGCTCGCTGCCTGCTTCCGTCGGTACGCCGCCCCTTCGGGCGGCCCCCGCTGCCTCACGCCTCTCATCCACGGCCCGCGTTACGCGCCGCCCCCCAGCACGCCCCGCATCCGGCGCGACGCACCTCGGCACGGCCATCCCCCAACGCGCGCGGGCTTTCTTCACGAGGAAGGCGGGTGAGGCACCCGAAGAAACATTCGGCGGGTTACTGCTCCATTTGCTTGGCCAGGAATCCCGCGGCGGTCTCAGCCAGTTTCAACTCGAGGTCGCCCATCTTTACATTGGGATCCATCGAGGACAGTATCACAGCTCCGATCGGGTCGCCTTCCGCTATGATCGGCGCGATCACTTGGCTAGAGAACTTACAGTCTCTGGCATCCTCAACCACCGGACAGGTCTCGCAGTACTCATGCTTTCCCGGCTCGTTGATGATAACCGACTTGCGGCTCTCCATGGCCCTTTCGACAGCCGGGGACACCCGCTTGTCCATGAATTGTTTCTTTGGTCCCCCGGCCACCGCGATGATGGCGTCACGGTCGGCGATACACGCGATATGTCCTGTAGATTCATACAACGAATCCGCGTACTCTTTCGCGAAGTCGCCGAGCTCTCCGATGGGCGAGTACTTCTTGAGGATGACCTCTCCCTCGCGGTCGACGAAGATCTCGAGCGGGTCGCCTTCGCGGATTCGCAGCGTTCTTCTGATCTCCTTGGGGATGACTACCCTTCCAAGGTCATCGATGCGTCTCACAATGCCCGTAGCCTTCACCGTCGTCCCTCCTCTCGAGTAGATCTCGTTCAGCCCTGTCTTCATTGATAGCCTATTGCTTTTATGACATTTTTATTCAGTTTTGCCACCCGTCCGTCAAGCTTTCGGCGCTCAAGCGCTCTCACGACACCGCCGTGTCCGGCTTGGTGCGAGGCTTACTTGAAACGCGGCTCTGACGTTGGGCTCTTCCGCTTTCCAACCCCGTCTCGCAGAGTATATGGTATCCAACTGCGCAACAATCATGCAGAGCTACCCGGCTGAGGCTCCCGCGCCCTGCCATCCGTTGCCAGCCGGTTGCCGGGCGGCTACCCGATGGACGTGGCGCTGCCTGCCCGGCGACCACTGGAAAGACCCCGCATCCCTTGGTCCCGGCCGAGCCGCGCCTGAGGCGGCCGCTCCCGGACACGGTAGAGCGTGTCCTCGATCAAACGCAGAAGGTCCTCGTCAGACAGGCCGGCACGCCTGATTCGCACGGAAGGGCTCTTTCCGAAGTTCGCGTACACCCTGCCCCTGTTCGCCCTGACGGCCTCCATGACCTGGTCCTGCGACACTCTCGCCGTGGGAAGCAGCTTCACGACCACCTGGTCGCGTTCGGACGCCACCTGGGCCACCCCGATGTTCTTCGCAATGGCACGGATGCGCGCGATGGCAAGGAGGTTCCGGCACGGCTCCGGCGCCGGACCGAATCTGTCTTCGATCTCTTCCTCGAGGTCGCAGACGTCCTCAACAGTCGAGGCAGCGTTGATCTTCTTGTACATCTCGATCTTCAGCCTGGAGTCGGCGATGTAGTCGTCCCCGATGAAGGCGCTCACACCCAAGTCGATGACGGGCTCAGTCTTTTCCTCCTCGACCGCCGCGGTGCCGCGCAGCTCCTTCACGGCCTCCTCCACGAGACGCGAGTATAGCTCGAATCCCACAGCCGCAATGTGGCCGTGCTGCTCGGCACCGAGGAGGTTGCCGGCGCCCCTGATCTCGAGGTCGCGCATGGCGATCTTGAAGCCCGACCCGAAGTCTGTGAACTCGCGGATCGCCGAGAGCCTCTTCTCCGCGACCTCGGAAAGAACGCTGTCCCTACGGTACATGAAGTATGCGTACGCCACGCGGTTGCTCCGCCCCACCCGGCCGCGCAGCTGGTACAGCTGGGCGAGACCCAGCATATCCGCGTCGGTCACCACGAGCGTGTTGACGTTGGGTATGTCGAGCCCGTTCTCGATGATGGTCGTCGCTACCAGCACGTCGTACTCGCGGTCCAGGAATTTGAGCATGACCTCCTCCAGCCTGTCCTCGGGCATTTGACCGTGCGCCACCCCGATCCTGGCCTCCGGAACGAGCCGGGCGAGGAACATCGCCGCGGAATCGATGGTCTGCACGCGGTTGTGCACGTAATAGACCTGCCCGCCTCTGGCGAGCTCGCGCACGATCGCCTCACGGATCACCGAATCGTCGTGCTCCATCACGTAGGTCCGCACGGGGAACCTGTCCTCGGGAGGCGTTTCGATGACGCTCATATCGCGGACGCCGGTGAGAGCCATGTGGAGCGTCCTCGGAATTGGAGTCGCCGTTAATGTAAGAACGTCCACAGTCTTTCTTAGTTCCTTCAAAAACTCTTTGTGCGCGACCCCGAACCTTTGCTCCTCGTCGACCACCACGAGGCCGAGGTCGCGGAATTTCACGTCGGGCTGAAGCAACCTGTGTGTGCCGATGACTATGTCTATCGCGCCCTTGCGCAAGTCCTTCAGGATATCACGCTGCTCCGCCTCGGATTGGAATCTCGATAGCGCGGCGATCCGGACCGGGTAACCGGCGAACCTATCCTTGAAGGTGGTGAAGTGCTGTTGCGCCAGGATCGTCGTGGGCACCAGCACCGCTACCTGCTTCGAGTCCATGACGGCCTTGAAGGCCGCCCGGATCGCTACCTCAGTCTTGCCGTACCCCACGTCTCCGCAGAGAAGCCGATCCATGGGCCTCGGCCTCTCCATGTCGGCTTTCACTTCGGTGATCGCGCTCAGTTGGTCCGGGGTCTCCTCGTAAGGGAACGCGTCCTCGAACTCTTTCTGCCACGGCGTGTCCGGGCTGAACGCGTGCCCGCGTATGGCCTCGCGCGCCGCGTAGAGCTCGAGAAGCCCGCGGGCCATATCGCGGACGGACTCTTTGACCCTGGCCTTCACCCTGCTCCATTCGGTCCCGCCCAGCTTGTAGAGCTTGGGCGGGGAGTCCTCGGGACCGATGTACTTTTGCAGAAGACCGATTTGGTCCGTGGGCACGTACAGCCTGTCCTCGCCGGCGTACTGGATCAGCAGGTAATCACGCTTCGCACCGGCGGCCTCGAGCGTCTTGATGCCCATGTACCTCCCTATGCCGTGCGCCACGTGCACTACGTAGTCGCCCGGCCTGAGGTCCGTGAACGCAGCGAGCCGCGATCCGGCGCTTTGAGCCTGCGTGAGCCTGCGCTTGCGCCTCTCCGCCCCGTAGAGCTCGGCGTCGGTGAGCACCACGAGTCGCAGTGACGGGAATTCGAAACCGCTCTCGAGGGAACCAACACTCACAATGACGTTCCCTGGCTTGACCTCATCAGTGATGGACGGCACGCAGGCGGCCTCGATGCCGTTCTCCACCATGACTTCGCGGAACCTCCGGGCGCGGTCTTCGGTGCTCACGACCACGACCACCCGGTGCTTTTTCCTGCGCCAGGCTTTGAGGTCCTTCACGAGCAAGTCGAACTTGCCATGGTAGGGGCTCGCGGGCTTTGCAGAAAACGGCCTGACGCGGTCGGTGTTGCCGAGATCCGCGCCCCGGGCCAGGAGCACGAATTCCAACCGCTGGTAGCGGCCGAGGCATGCCATGGCCTCCTCGGCGGAGGCAAAGAGCGAGGCCTCCATCGGAAGCACCCTTCCGGCCTCGAGGAGCGTGGCATACGCCTCGCGCACCTCGGCTTCGAAGCCGAGAAACGCCTCCCTGAGACGCGCGGGTTCATCCACGACGACGACCGGGTCGGCGGCGTAGTCCAGAATCGTGCTGAGTTGCGCGTAGAACGCTGGAGCGTACTGGTCGTCGCCGTCAAACATGAAACCCTGACGGAGCTTTTCCAGAGCGGAATCGGTCCGGTCGCGGAGCGACCTGGCCTCGGTCGCGCGCCCGAGCCCCTCGAGTCGTTTACACTGCGCGGCGGCTTGGGCCTCGATGCGGGCCAGGCCCGCCTCGTGGGCGTCTTGCGAGACCAGAAACTCCCGAGCCGGCGCAAGGCTCGCGTGGTCCACTTCGCGGCTCGAGCGCTGGGTCGCCGGGTCGAACTCCCTTATCGAGTCGATCTCGTCGTCGAAGAACTCGATTCGCAACGGCGACTCGGCATCGGGGGGGAAGACATCGAGGATGTCGCCCCTTGCGGAAAACTGCCCGCGCCTTTCCACAAGCTCCGCCCTCTCGTAACCCATCGCGGCGAAACGTGTAACGAGATAATCCCTGTCGTGTCTTTCGCCGGCCTTGAAGGTCAGCAAGAACTCCGAGAACACTTCCGCCGGGACGAGCCTTCTCGCAAAGGCCCTCGCGGGGACTATCACCAGAGCCCGCCTGCCTCTAGCAAGGCACGCCTTGACGGCGAGCCTTTGGAAAAGCACGTCGGCGCTCTCTGCGGCCTCCTCGTGGGGCCACAGCTCGAGCGCGGGAAAGCTCAACACTTCCCCCGGAGAAAGCAGCGTGGCGAGGTCTTCCCCAAGCCTCCCGGCCTGCTGCGGGCTGTACGTCACCACGATGAACGGGCGCCCGGGCACAGCCCGGTACAGGGCAGCGAGGACGTAGCTCTTCATCGACCCACCGAGCCCCAAAACCACCTGGGACGGGGCCATTCTCTCGAGGCCGGATGCGATATTCGCGAACTCGGGAGACTCCCGGAGCACTGAGAGAAAGCTGTTCAAGAAGCACTCCTCCTGGGATTTTCACTCACATCGGGCTCGTCCGCGCCTGCATCGCAGGTATCCCGCGCGGGTCAAGATGCGTCGGTCGAGAGCGAGGGCGCGCCGAGGCGAATCGGCCGCACGCGCGTCGGGGCACGACACGGCCGGAAATGCCCATGCCGAAAAGGGCTTTAGAGCCCAACACCCATGTCTAAAGCCCTGCCGACGCCAGCGTTTTCGGTTCTTGCCCGCGCTTCATTATATTATCCCGGACGAAACTAAGTCAATTCCGCCGGGGCCGCTCCACAACGACGGAACCAAGAACCTCCCGCCGCACGTCCCGCTTACGGGCGCCCGCCCGCGCCAACCAGCGCCACTATCGTGAGGTTCCAAACGGCGTGCACGAGCACGGCCGCGGCTACCGCGAGGAACGGCTCGAGCGTGAGGGCGAGCACCGCCTGGGTCACAGCGCCGAAAGCGGCATGGCTCAAGAGGCTCATGGCCCCCGCCGCAAGCCCGCGCGCCGACAACGAAGCAGGCCCGCCCCCGGGCCCGAGCCGCGCCGAAGCGTCGTACACCGCCTCAACCGCGCCGAAACCGAGGTGCACCACGACCACGGGCGCCGCCATCGCCAGCGCGAAGCCGGTCTTTGCGGTCTCCTCCACGCCCGGGCCGAGCACAAGCGCGAGAAGCGGACCCGGCCGCGCGCCTCGCGACGCCGCCCTGTTGAACAAGAAAGCGGCCCCCGACGCAAGGACGGTGGCCAGGAGGGACCGGACACCCATGAGAAGCAAGCCTCTTGTCATCCTCCCGCGTTGTGACGCCGCCCGTCCGGGCACGCCAACCGCTCGACCTCGATCTGTCGTGCGATGGAGCGATCTACGGCAACCCGCGTGTTCCCAACCTCGAACACGAACGCCGGAAACGTCAGATTCACCGTGACTTCGCTCCCCGGAAGGACGGCCATGGCAAGAAGTTTCTGGAGGAGCCGCGCGTTCGCGCTCTTGATGCGCATCACCCGCCCGCGCTCGCCCGCCCCGAGCGCCGCAAGCACGCACGTGGGCCCGCGGCCCTCGCGGATTATTGTGCCGCTTCGGACGCGGAATATCCTCGCCCCGCTGTTCGGGCCGCTTGCGCCGCTTGCGCCCTTCCCGCCGCCCGCGCTCATAACACCGCGCCGCTCCACGTCAAGATGAGATTGAGCGCGCAGCCCCAGGCAAAGGCGACTCCCACGGCCAGTCCCGCGATGCCCAGCGCCACGCGCCAGCCGTGTTCTTTCCACATCATGGCAAACTGGGCCACGCACGGGACGAACAACGTGAGGACCACGCACGCCACGACAAGCTCGGAGCTGGTCAACTTGCCTGCGCTCGCCAGGTCGTAAAGCCCCGCCGCACCGTAATCCCGCCGAAAGAACCCGAATAGAAACGCGAATGCGGCCTCCGGTGGAAGGCCCATGAGCCTCACCGGGACCTCCAGCACCTTGAGCGCGAGTTGAAACAAGCCCGTCATCCTGCCAAGCCAGATAACGAGGCTTGCGCCCATGAACAGCGGCATCACCTCGAAGAAATACCATTTCATGCGAGTGAAGGTCTTGGCGAGCACGTTCGAGGCGACCGGCACCCTGAGCGGGGGGATCTCCATGTAGAAGACCGGCCTCTCCCCCGGAATGAGGCGCGAGGCCGCATGCCCGGCGGCCAGGAAGGTTCCGCCCACTACGCCAGCCCACAGAAGAAGGGCCCGCGGCCTCGTCGCAAGCATCCCCAAGATCACGCCGAGTTGCGCCGAACACGGCACCGCAAGCGCAAGGAGCAGGGTGGCAATCGTCCGCTCCCGCTTGGTCTCGAGGGTGCGCGTCACCATCGTAGCCATGGTGCCGCAGCCGAAGCCCAGCGTTATCGGGATCACCGCGCGTCCGCTCAAGCCGACCAACTTGAAAGCGGCATCGGCCATGAGGGCCAACCGCGGCAGGTAACCGGTATCCTCAAGGACCGAGAACATCAGGAAGAACGTGCCCACGATGGGGAGCACGATCGCCACGGAATAGCGGAGCCCCAGCGTGATAAAGCCGTACTCGCCGGCGACAAGCTCCCTCAAGGCAACGCTGCTTACGTGCCGCGCCACGAAGGCGTTCACGGCGGGGTTCACGATCTCGCCGAACACTCGCCTTTCAAAGAAGTCCACGAGGGTGCCGGCGCCGAACGCTCCCACGAACCGGTACAGCCCAAAGTAGAGCACCAAGAGAAGCAGCGGGACAGCCGTCGGCGGGAAAAGCGTCACGAAATCCAGAACCCGCGCGGCCCGGCTCCGGTCCTGGCCCTGACGCGGGGCCGTCCTGGTCACGCGGCGGGCGATGAGGTCCGCTCTCTCCTGCCGCTCGAGGCCGATGACGTATGATAGAGGGAGGTCGCAGCGGCTTGCGGTGGACTCCACGATCGCGCGGATCCGCTCGTAACGCTCGCGCCCTTCGCTGCTACGCACGAGAGCGTGCACATCCCTCGCGCCGGAAAGGAGCAAGAGCGCGATGGCCTTCCGGGACATGGAGTAACGCCCGTGGAGCTCGGCCTCGATCTCGCGCGCCGCGCGTGCTATCGGGCCCACGATACGCTCCGAGGCGAGCGCAGGTGAGGCGGGGAGTGCCGCGGATGCCCGAAATGCCCGACGCGCCCGGGATGCCGGAGGCACCCGCGATGCCGGAGACCCCGGAAACGCTCGAGATGCCCTGGACACATCCAGCCACCCTATCCATCAGGACGTCCACCCCGAAACCGCGCGTGAGCACAGTGCCGACCACAGGCACACCGAGCTCGCGTTCGAGGCCCGGGATGTCTATCCATATCCCTATGCGCTCCGCCTCGTCCAGTATGTTCACGTCGAGGACCAGCCTGAGGTCGGCCTCGATTAGCTGCAAGGTGAGCGGAAGCATCCTGCGGAGGTTGCGCGCGTCCACCACATGTACCACGACATCGACTTCCTCAGCGAGCAGAAGCGAAAGCGTGACGCGTTCCTCTTCGGTCATGGGCACTAGTGAGTACGTGCCGGGTGTGTCTATGACTTCGAACGGGATGCCGCGAATCCTGGCGAGGCCGCGCGAAACCTCGACCGTGGTCCCGGGGTAGTTGGACACGGTGGCGTACGCGCCCGTGAGGACGTTGAAGAGCACGCTCTTGCCGACGTTGGGGGTCCCGACGATGGCAAGCTTCCTTCGGCGCACGAAGACTCCCCCTAGCAGGTGCGACACTGGTATGTTATTCGCTATCGCGGGTGTTTGCTCCACCTTCGTTGCCTGCGTCGCCTTCCCCTGGAGAACTCCCGTCCCCGCGCCCGGATCGGGAGTGGGAGCCCGCCTGCACCTGGGCCGCGCCCCGGACCTCAGCACTATCGCGCGCGTCCCGGGCGGCAGCGACCCGGCAGTTCCGGCAGTACCCGTAGACCCTGAGGCTGTGGTCCACGACCTGGAAGCCGGTGCGTTCCGAGATGGCCTCCTCTATATCGTCGAGAAGGTCCTCGTTGAACTCGAAGATGCCGCCACAGCTCAGGCATATGAGGTGATGGTGGTAATGCTTCTCGAACTCGGGGTTGAACTCGTAACGGCTTCCTTCCTCCCCAAACTGCAGCTTATGGATGATGCCCAGGCTCTCGAAGATGTCGAGAGCCCGGTACACGGTGGCGAGGCCGATGTCCGGGCACTCCTCTTTCGTGCGGCGGTATATCTCGTCGGCGGAGAGGTGTAGGTCTGCGCCTTTCACTAGAACCCGCAGAATTGCCTCCCGCTGCGGGGTAAGTCGCATGTCTTTCTCGGCAAAAAGCTCCTTTATGTCAGAAAGCTCCCTTGGCACCGCGTCACCCCCGTTTGCGGCCGCTCACGGGCCCGCGGACCCTTGGCCTTGCGGGACCGGCGCGCCCGGCATGCCCGACGGGTCCTGGGGCTTTACAAGCTCCTCGACGAACTTCGGCAAGACAAACGCGGCCTTGTGGACCTCCGGCGTGTAGTAACGCGTCTTCAGGTTCGCGACCCGCGCGTCCCGGACCGGGTGGTGCTTCTTCGACGCGAGCACAAAGCTCCACAACGCCCCCGGGTAAGACGGAACCACGGCGAGGTAAAGCCGCACGATGGGGAAGACCCGCTGAAGCTCGCGAACGGCGCGCCTTATGAGTTCGCCATAAAAGAACGGCGACTCCATTTGGGCGCAGAACACTCCATCGCTGGTGAGGGAGGCGTACGAAGCGCGATAGAAGTCTTCAGAGAAGAGCACGGTTCCAGGGCCCACGGGGTCTGTGGAGTCGCAAATGATGACGTCGTACTCCTCGCGATGCGACTTCACGTGCTCGGCTCCGTCGCCCACCATTATCTGGCACCTAGGGTCTTGAAGGGAGCCGGAGAGGTGAGGAAGGTACCGGCGGCTCGCCTCGATGACTCCCTCGTCTATCTCGGCGAGCACAGCGCTCTCCACCGACCCGTGCTTTAGGACCTCGCGAATCGTGCCGCCGTCGCCGCCTCCGACCACGAGGACCTTCCTGGGGCAAGGATGGGTGCAGAGCGGCACGTGGGCGATCATCTCGTGGTACACGAACTCGTCCAGGTCGGTGGTCATCACGCACCCGTCGAGCACGAGCACCCTCTTGTTGTCGACGGTCTCGAGAACCGCAACGTCCTGGTACTTGCTCGTTTCGCGGTGGATGGTCCGGGCGATCTTCATAGACAACGCCATGCCCGGGGTCTGCCGTTCGGTGAACCAGAGTTCCAATTCACCGCCTCCTCCTTCGTCTTGGGTTGGACCCTATGTGAGGATGCGTTAGTCCTTGCCCCGTTTCCAGTAGTTGCCGGGTTGCCGGTACTGCACTCGGGGACGGCGCCCCAAGCAGGGCGCGCTTCGCCAAGATCCGGCCCGCCAGGCCAGTGGCCGGATTTTGACACCCTCGTGCAATCACCGGCAACCTCTCCCATCGCCCAAAAATCGGGAGCATTCCTGCACCCCCACTTAGATTTCCTGCGCCGCTATTATATTCCTGGACCCAAAGCGTGTCAACGACACCGGCGGAGCGGGCGGGGCGGCGGAGCCCCGGCAGGCGCTCAAGACGAGCTAGCCGGGCGCGAGGTCCGCGCCCGGCTGCCGGCACTCATTGTGTTGCTCTACGGCTGAGTCGTCGTGCCGCCGGCAAGACCGGTAAGATTAGGAGGGAGGGTCACCGAGTGTACCCGGCGGCTTTGGGCTTGAACGTCTTGCACATGGTGTGTTCCGACGCCGAAACCGCGAACTCGGTTCCGGCCGCGGCGCCGCCCCGTTCCCCGATTCGCCCGACCTCCACATCGGTCGCGCGCGCGCGGCCGCGGGCTTCCCCGCGCTCACCGATTCGGCCGACTTCCATGCCGGAGTCCCTTGCCCCGCCTCGCAAGGCGGAATTCCTGTCCACCTCGATGGCGTCAGCCTCACACACGTTTCCCGAGCCCCAGTAAGCGCACTCACTCACCGTGCACTTCACCCCAGTTATCCTGCCCATTCTCATCACCTCCACCCAAAAGGGTGCCACGAGAACGAGATTTTATGCCTTCGCGTCGGTCGAGTCGAGGGGAACGGAGCGGCACTTTCCCAACCAGCTTCGGGGGTGAATACGTCCAGGCGCGAAGACAATACTACAGGTACCGACCTTGGCCCGTGAAGAAGACCTGGGACCTTTGCGTCACGCTCGTGAAAACAACTTGCGGGAGGCGCGCCGCGCGGTGGCCGAATACATCCTGGAGATCGACAAGAAGGGCAGGATCGCCCTGCCCCAAGACCTTCTCAGCCAGCACAGGCTGGCAGCGGGGGACAAGCTCATAGTGAGATCCCGCCACGGAAAGATCGAGGCGCAGAAGCTCGCCATGACCCACCTAGAGCAGGCACAGATTGCCCGGAGGCCGGTGGAGCGACGAATTCTTCAGTAGCGTGAAGGGGCCTATGTGAGGATGCGTTAGTCCTTGCCCCATTTCCAGTAGTTGCCGGGTTGCCGGTGTTGCACTCGGGGACGGCGCCGCAGGCGGGGCGCGCTTCGCCAAAATCCGGCCCGGCCCGCTGGTGGCCGGATTTTGACACCCCTCGTGCAGTCACCGGCAACCTCTCCCATCGCCCAAAAGTCGGGAGCATTTCTGCACCCCCACTTAGGCGCGGCAGGGCCTGAGGATCGGGGCGGGCGGTCGCGTCGCGCCGTCTACCCTGCCAGGTCGCCAGCCTCGTCGCCGTGCCCGGAACGGTAGTGCTCGGGGCGGAGGAGCTTCACCAGGGCACATGTTATCGTGTACTCCCACGACTTCTCGCGCGGGAGCAATCCGCACGTGAAATAGCCTATGGCGCCCAGCTTCTGTTTGGAGTTGTGCACTCCCGTGAGCTCGTCCATGACCGGGCCGAGCTCGCGCCCGGCCGCTATCTCGCGCCCAACGGCCGAGGGAAGCGGCATCGAGGCCCCGTGCGCGACCGATAGGGTCCCGTCGCGCGTGGCTATGGCGCACCATCCTATAAGATGGGCTTCATGGGCTTCAAGCGTCGCCCCATCGGCCCGGTTGCCGCCATCGCGCTCACCCTCGGACCAGGCCTCTTTGGCGTTCTCGAACGCAACTCCGCCTTCGAGCCCCACCCCAACGTCTGCGTCGGTGGTCGCAAGGACGTGCGCGGCGCGGGCCACGGCACACCTTCGCGTCTCGTCATCGCCCAAGGGCTGGTCCGGCAGGCCCAGGTCAACATTGACCCCTTCAACTTCAATCTCGACGTTCCTATCCCGAAAGGCCCGGGCAAACACCCTGCGGACCGCCCGGACCTTCACTGGGTTCGTTGAGCCGACTACGACTTTCACTCGGCATCTTCCTCTTCGTCCCAATCCTCGTCACGGGCGCGGCTCCAGCCCCGCCCCCAATCGTCCTCTTCATCCTCACCGAGAGCCCCACCGGCAGCGCCTGCAGCCGTCGCGCCCCCGAAAGCAGGGGTCACGATGAGCCGCCGTTCGCGCTCACCGTGTTCACCTTCGGCCTCCCGCCCCCGCAGCCTCCTCGCCTCGGGCGTGCCGTCGCGCACGACGCCGATGCTCCTTGCCACGAGCGCTTCCACAAAGGGTATGTCGCGAGGGGGCTTCCCGTCCGCGATGGCAATCGCGGCGGCGAATGCGGAACGCGCGGGTTTTTCGCGGCCCTTCAAAAGCAGCAAGTACGCCGTCTCCTCCAGGCGACGCTGGTATTTCCGGGCGACGCTCGGCGTTAAGAGGGTCTGTATGGCATCCTCGACCACCGCGCGCAAGCGCTCACTCTGGACGGCCTTGCTTGTGTAAATGACGCTCTCAGCGATCGCGAGAGCTCTCGCCCAGTATGGCTTCACCTTGTCCTCGTCGAAAGCCCACGAACACGCAGACCGAAGGCCGAGAAGGCGCCCAGAATCGCGCAGCGCCGTGACGTCGGCCCTTACGTCGTCGGCGTCCATCTTTTCGTAAATGATGGGACGGGTAGGCGGTGGGGGCAGGCTCTTAACCGCGTCGCTGTACAGGGAATACCCTTGGGGCATCTCTTCCCCGGCCCGTCGCCTGGTCTCGGCAGCCTCTTTCAGCAGGAAGCGCGCGTGCCCGGTATCGATCTCCACGAGCTTCGCCTCGCTTACGAGGTCGCTCGCCACCTCTTGCAGCCTTCGCTTGCTGCCTCGGAACACGCGGCAGTCGTCGATTCCCTCATCCTCTTTGACGACCCACGCGATTAGAGCCCTGCCCTCGCCGGGCGCCCACACCTGGGTCGCGAGGAGGCGCGTGCCCATCCAATCGTAGTACCCGGCGAACGCGCTCTCGACCTTGCCTGACGGCGCGGCGATGACCGGGACGCGCCCGAGGCCCGGCGCGAGCTCGTCGGCGGCATGCACCCCGGCAGACCTCAGTCTGTGCAGTGAGCGGCCGGCCTCTTTGCGCACAGCCTTGTCCTCCGCCGAATCGCGAATCTCCGCCAGCACCCGGGCGGCAGATTCATCTCGCACCTCGCCGAGGGCGCGCGCCGCCGCGCAGGCGACGCGAACGTCACCACAGGTCGCAAGCCGCTCGAGGCCGGGCACCGCGGCGCCCTGCATGCTCCGGGTGGCGTTTACAAGCGCGAGCTCGATTTCCTCATTCGAGCGCGCCGCAAGCTCCTCTGGCGCAGGTATACGGGGTTCACCCGTTGAGGTGTGTACGTCCACTTCTTAGATATGCCTCCTCCACAGGCAGCCGCATACTCATGGCTTATTCTTCCCCTGCTACGGAATTCCTGCACCCGCACGCTTTCGCGCCTACGCTCACGCCCACGTGGCTCTATCCCGGGCTTGCACTGCAGGTAACAGGCGCCTGACCGGCTACGGCACGGACCGCGCCCCGTCGACGCGCCATTTCGGCGCGTCGCACGTGCGGCGAGGCCGCGCGCGAACGGGCCCGCCGTTCACCCACAGCACGCCCGGCATCGTCCTTGGTTCCTTTACCGCTGTCTTGCAACGGGAAACCGCACGGTGAAGGTGCTGCCTTCCCCTTCCTTGCTTTCCACAGAGATGGTGCCCCCGTGAGCCTCCACGATGCCGTGGCTCACGGCAAGGCCAAGGCCGACCCCCGTGGTCCGAGTGGTGAAGAATGGCGTGAAGATTTTAGAGAGATTCTCCCGAGGGATGCCAACCCCGGTATCCGCGAATTCCACCCACACGTAGCCGCGACTCCCACCCGCCGCGCCCGCGCCGCGCGCGGAGGGCCTGCCCGTTCCAAGGCGCCTGTGGTCAAAGCCCAGGCGCACCTTGAGAATTCCACCCGACGGCATTGCTTGTATGGCGTTCACGGCGAGGTTCATAAACACCTGTTTGAGCTGCCCTTCGTCCGCCAGGACCGGCGGAAGCTCCGCCGTCTCTCCTTCGACCTGTATCCTCACGCCCGCCGCGGTCGCCTGATGCTCCACAAGGTAGATCGTGTCCTCGACGACCCGCCGCACGTCCGTGGGCCGCAGGTGCATCTCCTGATGGCGCGAGAACACCGTAAGGTTTTTGACTATTCCAGAGCACCGGGCAGCTTCCTCTTCGATGGCCCGGAGCGGCTTCAGGTACTCATTGGGCGAATCGACGGACCTTGAGATCTTGTCCGCAAGATGCTCGGCGCAGGCGGATATGATGCCGATCGGGTTGTTTATCTCGTGCGCTATGCCGGCCGCGAACTCGCCCACGGCCTTGAGGCGCTCGGCCCGCCTCAGCCGCTCACCAAGGCTCACCCGCACGGTCACATCCTCGGCCACGATGATGGCACCCTTTACGCATGCGCCACCCTCGCCGCGGTCCAGTCCCGCCGGCCCCGCCGATCCCCCCGGTCCCACCGCCCCGTCCGGCGTGCTCAGGAGCGGGCATACCCTGCACGACACCACGTATTCCCTGCCGTCCGGCGCGTGCTGCCTCATCTCGTCGCTTTCGAGGGTTTCCCCGTCCTCCAGGACCTCCTTCAGGATGTCCCCGAGGCCCTCTTGAGCTTGTTCCGGCAGGAGCTCGAAGTACTTCCTCCCCAGCGCCGCCTCGGCGGGGATGCCAGTGATGGCCTGCATGCCGCTGTTCCAAGTGGTGACGACGAAGTCCCTGTCCACCACGGCAAGTCCTATGGTCAAGCTCTCGATGATGCTTTCGTTGTACTCCTTTAACGCAGAGAGTTCCCTGTTGGCTTCGCCAAGGTCGGCGTACAGTTCGGCGTTCTCGAGCGCCGCGGAGGCGTATGCTGCGAGGATCGTGAGGAATTTGATCTCGTCGCGCGTCCGCTCGTGAATGCTCGGCGTGTACACGGTGAGGACGCCCGTCACCTCGCCGCGCACCGCGAGGGGCACCGAGAGCGCGAAGGTCATCCCGTCCTTGCCCAGGTCTTCGAAGTACGTGCTTGCCTCGCTCGCCCCATCCACGCCGGCGAGCGGTTTCCCCAGCCGGACCACCTGCCCGAGCGAGCTCCCTTCCACAGGAACGGACCCGCTCTTCTCCACGAATTCGGGAGACAGCCCGTGATGACTTCTCAGGACGAGGCGCGTTTTATCGCGGCTCAAGATGCGGATGGCGCACCCTTGGGACGGGACGAGCCGGCACGCGATCACCGCGATGCGGTCCAGGACCTCATCAGGCCTGCGGATGGACATGAGCTCCTTGCCGACCTCGAAGAGGCTCGCGAGCTGCAGGACACGCCGGTTGAGCTCGGCGTTGGCGGCCACGAGCTCCTTTTGAAGAGCGAGATCGTTTTCGGCGAGGCCCGACACGAACTCGCGCATGGACGCAAGCTGCTCCCTCGCCTCGGCGACCTTGCGCCGTGCCGTGCGCCTTTCCCAATAAGCAAATGCCAGCGCCCCCGCGCTCATGGCGGCGAGCGCCGCATCCACCCAAGCACTAACCACGAGACAACACCCCGCAGGCCGCCACGGAGACCCGGGGCGGCCGCTATTGGCGCCGTTCGGCGTCGCTATTCGGCTATCCCATATTCCTTGATCTTGTTCAGGAGCGTCCGCCGGCTGATCTGAAGTATCTTGGCGGCCTCGGTGCGGTTGCTGTTGGTCTGCTGCAACACCCGCATGATATGGGCCTTTTCGACTTCCTTCATCGACATAGGCCTGCCCGCGCCGACCGGCTCGTCACCCCCCGTCGCCACCGCTCCGGACGACCCTCGTCCGTAATAATCGCTCGCGGCCCCCACTACCCCGGCCGGCACCGCTCCCGCCACAACGCCCGCCACCGCTGCCGCCGTCGCGACCCGCGCTTCGTGCCACGCCGGCGACGATGCCGCCGACACCGGCACGTTTACGGCGGGCGCCCCGATGAAGAGGTTATCCTCATCGATAACGGAACCCTTAGCGAAGATGATCGCCCGCTCGATGCAGTTCTCGAGCTCACGCACGTTCCCGGGCCAGTCATAATCCATGAGCATTTTCATGGCCTTTTCCGAGACGTGCGTCACGGTTTTGCCGATGGTTTCGCTGTAATGGGCGATGAACCTGTCAACGAGGAGGGGGATGTCGGCCTTGCGCTCACGCAGCGGCGGCAGGTAAATCGGGATCACGCTCAGACGATAGTACAAATCCTCCCTAAACTCGCCCCGCGTGACCTTCTCCTTGAGGTCTTGGTTCGTGGCGGCGATGATGCGCACATCGACCCGGATAGTCTGCGAGCTCCCGACGCGTTCGAACTCTTTTTCCTGCGTAACCCTTAGGAGCTTGGCCTGCATCGCTGGGCTCATCTCGCCGATCTCATCGAGGAAGATCGTGCCCGTGTCGGCCACCTCGAACCGGCCCAGCCGCCTCGTGACCGCCGACGTAAAAGCCCCTCGCTCGTGCCCAAAGAGCTCCGACTCCAGCAGGCTCTCGGGGACGGCCGCGCAATTGACTTTCACGAATGGCTTGTCCGCCCTGTGGCTGCAGTTGTGGATGGCCCTCGCGAGAAGTTCCTTTCCGGTGCCGCTCTCGCCGAAAATGAGGACCGTCGCGTTGGTCGGAGCGATCTCGTCGATCATGCTGAAGATCCGCTGCATCTCTGGGGTGGAGCCGACCATCCCGAACTCGCTCTTAGCGCGGAGCGGCTGCCGGCGCGGGGCACGGGAGAAAGACGCCCCGAGCTCCAGGGCGCTCCTTACGACCATCTTGAAGTTCTCGATCTTGAACGGTTTGGTTATGTAGTCGTAGGCGCCGCACTTCATGGCCTCGATGGCGGTGTCGACCGAAGAGAATGCAGTGATCATGATCACCACGCTCCCCGGCGAACGCGCCTTGATCTCGCGGAGCACGTCGATGCCGCTGGTGTCTGGAAGCTTGAGATCGAGGACGACCACGTGGAAATCGCCGGGCCCGACCTTGGCGAGGCACTCGGCGCCGTCACGCGCGACCGCCACCTCGTACCCTTCCTCGGCCAGGACGTCGGATAGCACGGCTCTCATGTTAGGTTCGTCGTCGACGATGAGGACCCTGTAGACCACCCTCAAATCACCCCGCCCCGGGTGACAGCTACGCGCGCTCCCGCGCCCTGCAGGTTCGCGTCATTTTTCGGATGTTCGACATCAGGTTGGAATATCCTTCTTGCGATAGGGAACATATGGAGTGATCGGCAGGAGAATGGATGGGCTGGAGCTTCTCACCGTTCTTTGTCGAGGAACCTCGGCGCGGGTTTCCCCCGCCCGTGCCCGTTGTACGCGTGGCTTGCCGTCCGCCCCTGGACCAGCCCGGCAAGCCTCGCCTCCATATCTGCCCTACGCGCCCGGGCCATCTCCCGCAGTTGGGCGTCGAGCTCGAGAGCTTGGCGATGCATGGCTGCCGCCTTGCGGCGGGCCTCGTCCACGCGAGGATCCGCGAGAGCTTCCCGGAGCGCTAGCGCTGCGGGCGGAACCGGCGCCGACTTCGGACCGGGCGGGGAGCCGCTTTCGGATGTCAGGCCTCCGGGAAGCCCGGAAAGCTCGGCCTCGAGCTCACGACGGCGGGCTTCGAGCCTCGAGATCTCTTCGATATGGCCGCCCCGTCCCGCCAAGGAATCGCATAGGGCGGCATAATCCTCGGCAGCGATGAGCTCCATCTCGCGCTTCATGTGCCGGACGACTTTCTCGAGGAGCTGCGCCTCTCGCTCGTAACTCTCCGCAAGCTCGGCCGCCCTGCGTTCGCGCACGTCTTTCCTGTCCAACACACGCCCTCCCCGGCTTTCCTGTCCTGCCCCACCCCCGCCCCGCCGAACGCTCTCCAACGCAACAACGTCCG
>JBLNCC010000057.1:0-5172 GCA_050260395.1 Betaproteobacteria bacterium | reverse complement strand
TCCGGCCGATGGCCATGACCTCCCCCACCGACTTCATCTGCGTCGTGAGCGTGCTGTCGCCTCCGGGGAACTTGGAGAAGTCCCAGCGGGGGATCTTCACGACGCAGTAATCTATGGCCGGCTCGAAGGACGCGGGGGTCTCGCGCGTGATGTCGTTCACGAGTTCGTCCAGGGTGTAGCCCACGGCGAGCTTGGCGGCGATCTTGGCTATGGGAAAACCCGTGGCTTTCGAGGCGAGCGCGGACGACCTCGACACGCGCGGGTTCATCTCCACGACCACCATGCGCCCGTCCTCGGGACGCACAGCGAACTGAATGTTGGAACCGCCCGTCTGGACCCCTATCTCTCGCATCACCGCGATGGCGGCGCTGCGCATTGCCTGGTATTCCACGTCGGTGAGCGTCTGGGCGGGCGCCACCGTGATGCTGTCGCCCGTATGGACGCCCATCGGGTCGAGGTTCTCGATGGAGCAAACGATCACCACGTTGTCCGCGCCATCCCTCATGACCTCGAGCTCGTATTCCTTCCAGCCCATCGCAGACTCCTCCACCAGCACTTCGTGCACGGGGCTGAGGCTGATGCCCATGCTCACGATGTCGGCGAGCTCCTTGGAGTCGCGCGCCACCCCACCGCCCGTCCCGCCGAGAGTGAACGACGGACGGACCACGATAGGATACCCGACCGCCATCGCGAACTCCAAGGCCGCCTCCACCGAGCGGACGTGGCGGCTGCGCAGCACGTCCAGGCCGATGCGGGACATGGCCGCCTTGAAGAGTTCCCTGTCCTCGGCCTTCTGAATAGCCTCGAACCCGGCCCCGATGAGCTCGACCTGGTGCTTCTCGAGGATGCCACGGTTATGCAGCTCCACGGCGAGGTTCAGGCCTGTCTGGCCGCCCAGGGTGGGAAGGATCGCAGAGGGCCGCTCGCGCTCGATGATCCGCTCGAGCACTTCGGTGCAGAGGGGCTCCACGTAGGTTCTGTCGGCCATTTCGGGATCGGTCATGATCGTGGCGGGGTTGCTGTTCACGAGGATCACGCGATAGCCTTCCTCTTTCAGCGCCTTGCACGCTTGTGAACCGGAGTAGTCGAACTCGCACGCCTGCCCTATGATTATCGGACCGGACCCGATGATGAGGATACTCTCAAGGTCTTCTCGCTTCGGCATATGACCGCGCCCCCCTTGCTCCACACATCCGTTGCCTCCGTTGCCACGTCCCTTGCCACGTCCTTCGTACCGTTACCGTCCGTTGCCGCCCCTCTCATGCGCTTACCTGCGCGGCTCCCTGGCCTGCGCGGCCTGCGGCGGGACCGGCCGCCCGGCGCCCCCCGCCGCTATTCCCCTCCATCATCTCCACGAACTTCTCGAACAAGTAACGCGAGTCGTGAGGGCCGGGAGATGCCTCAGGGTGATACTGCACGGAGAAGCACAGGAGTTCAGGCACCTCCATGCCCTCGACGGTGCCGTCGTTGAGGTTCACGTGGGTGACGCGGATGGCCGCCCGCGATGCAGGTGCGTGCACGCAGAAGCCGTGGTTCTGGGACGTGATCTCCACCCGTCCGGTGAGGAGGTTCTTCACGGGATGGTTGGCGCCTCTATGACCGTACTTCAGCTTGAAGGTTGAAAGACCCAGGGCGAGGCCGAGGATCTGGTGGCCGAGGCATATCCCGAATATGGGCCTTCGGCCCACCAGCTTCGCAACCTCGTCCACCACCCCCGGGACGCCCGCGGGATCGCCGGGCCCGTTGGAGAGGAAGATGCCGTCCGGGTCCCTCGCCAGGATATCATCGGCCGGAGTATAAGCGGGCACCACCGTAACCTGGCACCCCGCCCCCTCGAGCATCCGGAGAATGCTGCGCTTGATCCCGAAGTCGAAGGCGACCACGCGCCATTGCCCCGAGGTGTTCCACGTATACTCCCGGGCACACGTGACGCGCCTCACCATGTCCTGTCCAACGAGGCCGGGATATGAACGGACCTTACGGAGCAGGCTCTCTCGGTCGAGATCCGTGGTGGACACCACCCCGCGCATTGCACCCGCTTCACGGACGTGCCTCGTGAGGGCGCGGGTATCTACGTCCTCGATCCCGAGCACCCCGTTGGCTTCGAGATAGTCGAGCAAGGTGCGGGTGGCTCTCCAGTTGCTGGCAAAGCGGCTGTATTCGCGGACGATGACCGCCTCAACCTGCGGGCGCGTAGACTCGGCGTCCAGTTCGTTGGCGCCGTAGTTGCCGATGAGAGGGTACGTGAAGGCAACGATCTGTCCCTTGTAGGATGGGTCGGTGATGATCTCCTGATACCCGGACATGCTCGTGTTGAAGACCACTTCGCCGTACGCTTCCCCGCTTCCCGCGAACGCCTTCCCTTCAAGCCAGAACCCATCCTCCAGTACCAGCAGCGCTTTCATGTAGCCCCTCCCATCTCCACCGTGCCGCCACACCAACCCACCGCGCCGGCGCGCCGACTTGTCTTCGGCGAGGGTCTTCCGGGAACCGTGCGGCCATGGCACGGCGCACCACCGCACCACCATCTTTGGCACTTGATACTTGCGTCATGAGATGCGTGGGAGAAACACCAAGAGAAACCCGTGTGTGCATACTTATGCATCAGATGATTCTTATTGCTATTATATGCAGGCGCGTGGGAAAGTCAATGGCGTGCATAAAGTTCTGTTCCGCATGCGGCCTCGGCGCTCACCAAGCCACGGCCGCCCCGTCTTTGCGAGGCTCGGAGCCGCAGATGAAGACTCCCGTATCCGGGTCGCGCCAGATGAGCTGGCCCCCGCCGAAGCCGGCTGGCTCCTCGTCCACACGGATCTGGTGGCCCAACTTCGTTAGCCCCTCTATGACTTCGCGGCCTATCGCAGGTTCGACCGCCACCTCCCTGCCCTTGAGGACTCGCACGCGCGGGGCGTCAATGGCGGCCTGCGGATTCAGGGCATGGTCGATGAGGCCGAGGACGACCTGGACATGCCCCTGGGGCTGCATGTCACCGCCCATAACACCGAAGGCGGCGAGCGGCACGCCGTCACGCGTGATGAACGCGGGAATGATGGTGTGATACGGGCGTTTGCCGGGAGCAAGGCGATTCGGGTGCCCCTCCTCGAGGGTGAAGCCGCAGCCGCGGTTCTGCATGGAGATGCCCGTCCCCGGGATGACGATGCCGGATCCGAAGCCCATGTAGTTGGACTGGATGTACGAAACCATCATGCCGGAAGCGTCGGCGGCACAGAGGTATACGGTGTCGCCGTCGAAAGGCCAGGGGCCGCGGCGCCTGGAACCCCGAAGGCCGTGAAGCCGCGGTCCGGACGCGGAAACATCCCGGTCGGGGCCGCTAGTTCCATGAACTGCCGGCGAAGCGTCACCATCAGAGGACCAACCACCACCTGGACACCCGGGGTCGGGTTCGGACATGGCTTTGCCAATTTGGATTAGCCCTCTGCGGCTAGCCAAGTAAGCCGGGTCAAGCAGCTCCTCGGGGGTGACCCGCATGAAAGCAGGGTCCGCGACGAAGGAGTACGCATCGGCGAACGCAAGCTTCAGTCCTTCGATGACGAGGTGCAGTTCCCCGGCGGACGCGCGCCCCAGAGACGCCATGTCGAAGCCTTCCAATATCCCGAGGGCGATGAGCGCCACGATGCCCTGGCCGTTCGGTGGGATCTCCCATATGTCGTAGCCTCGATAGGTTACGCAAATGGGATCCACCCACCGGGGCTGGTGCGAGGCGAGGTCGTCGTACGACAGGTACCCTCCGGTCGCCTCGGCATAGCGAGCGATCCGCTCTGCTATCTCGCCCCGGTAGAAAGCCTCGCCGTTCGTGTCCCCGATCAGTCTGAGGGTCCACGCCTGCTCGGGGAGGCGAAAGACCTCGCCGGGCAGCGGCGCACGCCCCGCCGGCAAAAAGGCCCGGCGAAACTCCTCGAACTCGCCCAGCCGCCGCTCGGCCGCCTTCCAGTACCCGGCGATGACCGGCGGAACGGGATGGCCATCCTCAGCATACTGCGCAGCCGGGGCAAGGAGCTGGGACAGCGGTATCGTCCCGAAACGTCTCGCAAGCTCAACCCACGCTGAGACCGCGCCCGGGGTGGTCACGGGAAGCCAGCCCGTCGTGGGGACACGGTCAAGGCTGAGGCGCTCGAAGACCTGGACATCCAAAGCCTTGGGGCAGCGTCCCGAGGCGTTCAGACCGTGAAGGCGCTTTCCGTCCCACACGATGGCGAAAGCGTCGCCGCCGATGCCATTGGAGGTCGGCTCCAGCACCGTGAGCGCGGCAGCCGTCGCCACCGCCGCGTCCACCGCGTTGCCGCCCTCGACAAGCATGCGCAGCCCAACTTGGGCCGCAAGGGGGTGGCTCGTGGCCACCGCTCCCCGGCGTCCCATAACTGGGCTGCGGCGCGACGCGAACGGCTGGCTGTAATCGAAAGACCTCATGGAAAACGCCCTCCTTGTGCCCTGGAGGCGCACGCCCCCCCAGGACATGCGGTCGGCCACCGCCGGCCGCATGTCCGAGTTCGCCCACCCAAGTACCTCGCCACAACTTCGCACTGCTTTTCAGCGGGTGGGCCTTATCCAGTATTGCCGGTTCTGCACCGCGGGAAATGCGCGCCCGCGGGCGGCACCCCCGCGGGCGGCACCATAGCTATGCTTGGGTTCGCCTTTCCTCCGCGCGCCGCTCGAACAGCCGCAGCACCTCCATGGGCAGCGGGAAGATGACGGTCGAGTTGCGCTCCACAGCGATCTCGGAGAGAGTCTGCAGGTAGCGAAGCTGGAGAGCCGAAGGCTCCGTCGCGATGACGCGCGCCGCCGCGGCGAGCTTTTCCGACGCCTGGTACTCGCCGTCCGCCGCGATAACCTTCGCACGCCGCTCGCGCTCGGCCTCGGCTTGCTTGGCCATGGCGCGCTTCATCGTTTCAGGGAGCTCGACGGCCTTGATCTCCACTGCCGAGACTTTCACGCCCCACGGGTCGGTCGCGTCGTCAAGCAGCTTCTGGAGCGTCGCGTTGAGCTCGGTCCGCTTCGAAAGCATCTCGTCGAGCTCGTGCTGCCCCAACACGGACCGGAGGATGGTCTGGCCGAGAAGCGTGGTGCTCTTGACGAAATCCGCCACCTTGACCACGGCGAGCACCGGGTCGAAAACGTTGAAGTACACGACGGCGTCCACCATCACCGGGACGT
>JBLNCC010000056.1:0-5979 GCA_050260395.1 Betaproteobacteria bacterium | reverse complement strand
GCGCCACGCCGGGCGCACAAGAAAACGCCCCGCGAATCATCGCGGGGCTGGTCTTTCATATGGTGGGCGGTAGAGGAGTTGAACCTCTGACCTCATGCATGTCAAGCATGCGCTCTAACCATCTGAGCTAACCGCCCATAAACCTGGAGGCGACACCCGGAATCGAACCGGGGATAAGGGTTTTGCAGACCCCTGCCTTACCGCTTGGCTATGTCGCCGTAAAAACTGGAGCGGAAGACGGGATTCGAACCCGCGACCCTCGCCTTGGCAAGGCGATGCTCCACCGCTGAGCCACTTCCGCTCGTACAGTCTGTGCTCGTTGTCTTCGCGTAGGTCATTTTAACACATCGCCAATTGGATATCAAGGCCGTGTTCCGTTTCCAGGGCGCGGCCTATAGGCCTGTATGCAGGGTTTGACCGGGTCCTCAGCGCAGGCCGGCGTTCCTCCCGGACGCGACGTTCTTCAGGGACTCCGCTCCCTCCCCCGTATTCCACGACCTGCGTCTTCCGGACCGGCTCATGTGAGCCGCAGGCGACGAACTGCCCGGGCAGCCACCCAGCCGGAGACGCGACCACAGTGGCGGACTACCCGGGCAGGTCAGGGTATGATTCTCAAGAGCTCTTCACATCGGGTTTCGGCGCAACCAGCATGGCAACTACGATGGCGGTGACTCCCGCCACGAGTTTCCCGACGATCATCGGGAAGATCATGTCCTTCTCGACTCCCGCCGTGAATCCCAGGTGGTCACCGAAGGTGAACGCAGCGCTCACGCAGAACGCCACGTTGAGCACCTTGCCCCTGTCGTCCATGTCTTTCATTATGTTGAACATCGGGATGTTGTTGGCGAGGGTCGCCACCAATCCGGCGGCGCCGACCTCATTCATCCCCAGCATCTTGCCGAGACCCATGAGAGGCTTGTTGAAAACCCGAGTTATCACGGTAACCATCGGGTAAGCGCCGAGGAGCATGATGCCTATGGCGCCGATGATCTGGATACCTTCAGTCACGGGGGCCATGCCCGGGATCAGGACCACGCCGGTCAGGGTCTCGAAGACGATGGCGGCCAGTCCGACCGTGATCATGATTACCACGCCGGTACCGAATTTCTGGAAGCCCGAAACCATCCGGGCGGGGATCCTCCAGAGTCCGAGGGCAATGAGCACCGACACGATCGTGACAGGGATCAGGTTGGAGATCACCATTCCGAAGCCATAGCCGGCCACCAACCCGCCGGCGACGCATCCAAGGGGTATAGTGATGAATCCCGCCAGCATGCCAAGGGCCAGCCACTTGCGGTCCTCGGCCCGGATGATGCCCAGCGCCACCGGGATAGAGAACACTACCGTCGGTCCCATCATGGATCCCAGGATGATCCCGGCGAACTTGCCCGCTTCAGGGGTCAGGGCGAGCTCCTTCGCGAGAGGGTATCCGCCCATGTCGCACGCCAACAGGGTGGTGGCGAACATCGCGGGATCCGCGCCAAGCGCCTGATAGACGGGGACAACAATAGGTTTGAGCACCTTGGCGAGTACCGGGGCGAGCGAGACGACTCCGACCATGGCGAGAGCGAGGGCGCCCATCGCCATGAAACCCTCCTCAAACTGTTTGCCCAGTCCGAACTTGTTTCCAATGATCCGGTCCAGCGCACCCAGTAACATGAAGCAAGCCATTATCGTCACGATAATCTGGCTTATGTTCGCCATCGGTATCCTCCTTTCGCATCCTTCTGCCGGCCACGAATAGCCGGCTTAGACCCGGCGCCCCGTCATGTCCCACCCCCCAAACTGAACCTGACACCACTCGCCTTCCTCGCGAGTATCTGCTTCACCATTGAAGCTACGTGCGCCCCGGCCTCGACCGCGGGGATGCCTCCGGAATGGATGTTGGCGACCACGTTCCGGTCCGACTCCACTGTCCCGCGCCTCGGCCGGTAGCACAGGTATGAGCTCATGCTCTTCGCGGTGACGAGTCCCGGCCGCTCCCCCACCAGCTCCACGACCACCTCGGGTTCGAGCAGCTCTCCGACGTCGTCCATGACGGCGACCCTGCCGTACCTCACGAACAGGGGAGTGCCGCGTTCCAGGCCTTCCTGCGAGAGTCCCTGGTTCAAGGCGAGCAGAAAGTCACCCGCATTCTCCACGATTGCGGAGGAACTGAGCCCGTCCGTCACCAAGACCTGGACGACTGGCCTGTGCTTGCATCCGGCCTTCAAGGCCTGCTTGCCCTCGTCCGAGAGCCGCCGTCCGAGATCGGGCCTCTGGACATACTCCTCCCTGCTCGAACACCTGGTCTGGACCTCCAGCAGCCCCAATCCCTCTACGAAATCCGCGGGAACCTCTGAGAAAACGGCGTCGACGGCCCGGGCGTGGTCGGCTCTGAACCTGAGCCAGGGCACAGTCAGGTACCTCGGCCCCGTCCTACCCAGCCCCAGCCTCGCGGGCGTCGAGCGCTTCAGCCTTGCCAGGAATTCCGCATCCGCGGGACAGGTGACGAACGCTTTCTCCTGCAAGTCGTATTCGGTTATGTCCGGGAGATAGTCGTTATCCCCGCTACCACTTATGACCGAATACCTCCAGCGATGATACTCCTCTTCGGAATCCGGGGGATCGGCTCGCTGGAGCCGGTTCGAGACCTCTCTAACGATCAGCGCTATGAGATCCTCGTTCACAGACGCCCACCCCCCGCTTTCCCAGGAGGACTTTTCTTGGAGAACACAGAGGCGTCCCCGGCCATCTCAGTAAGCCTGCCGTCTTTCAGGAAGCCCATCTCCTCCAGCCACGCCTCGAATTGCGGGACCGGGCGCAACCCCAGCAATTCCCTCAAGGTGGCATCGTCGTGATAGCTCGTGTCCTGATAACTGAGCATGCAGTCGTCGTTCCCGGGAACCCCCATGTAGTAGTTGGCGCCCGCGATCGCGAGGAGCATGATCGCGTTCTCCTGGTCGTTCTGGTCGGCCCTGGTGTGGTTGGTGTAGCACGGCGCCATTCCCATGGGGAGTCCCGTCAGCTTACCCATGAAGTGGTCCTCGAGGCTGGCGCGTATTATCTGCCGCCCATCGTAGAGCGTCTCCGGTCCGATGAACCCCGACACGTTGTTCACCATGAATGGGTTGTACCGCCTGGCAAACCCGTACGTCCTCGCTTCGAGGGTCATTTCGTCGGCGTCGTGGTGCGTGTTGAGCGACTGCTCGGACCCCTGGCCCGTCTCGAAGTACATGAGGTTGGGGCCGGTCGCCAGGCTTTTCTTCCTTATCAACTCATGCGCTTCGTCGAGCAACCTCGCCGATATCCCGAAGGCTTTGTTCGCGTCTTCCGTGCCGGCGACGCTCTGGAAGAACACGTCCGCCGGCGCGCCCTGCTCGACCGCCTTCATCTGGCTGGTAATGTGGGACAACACACAGGTCTGCGTGGGTATGGCCCACTCGTCGACGAAGTCCCGCGCCGCCTTCATCAGCCGGGCAGTGTTTTCCACGGTATCCTCGTTGGGGTTGATGCCGAGCACCGCGTCGCCGCACCCGTACGTGAGGCCCTCCATGCACGAGGCCAGGATGCCGGGAACACTGTCACTCGGATGGTTCGGCTGGAGCCTGAACGCGAGTACGCCCGGAGCGCCGTGTTCAGTATTGGCCTTCGCCGCGATCCTGATCTTGCTCGCTCCGTAGACCAGGTCCATGTTCGACATGAGTTTTGCGACAGCCGCGACCATCTCGCTGGTGAGGCCGGCGGAGATGCGCTTGATGTCATCGCCCGTGGTCTTGTGGCTCAAGATGTACTCCCGTAGTTGCGAGACAGACCAGTTCTTGATCGCCTGGTAGATCGGCTCGCGCACCGCGTCGTCGATCACGCGGGTCACCTCGTCCTCCTCGTACGGGATGACAGGGTTCTTGCGAAGGTCCTCGAGCGACACCTCGGCGAGCACCCGTTTCGCCGCGATCCTCTCGGCTGCTGAACCGGCCGCCATGCCGCCGAGGGTGTCCCCCGACTTCTCCTCGTTGGCCTTGGCCAGCAGTTCCTTAATGGACTTGAACTGGTATGTCCTGCCGGAGAGCCTGGTTTTCAGTCTCATTTCGATCGCCCCGCCAGCTGCTCCATTACCGCCTCGATGACCCGCTTCTTATCGCCGGCGGACCTGCCCGCCATGACGCTCTCGACTATGCCCTTCACCGTATCGCACTGATTCCCGGGCGGGTCAGCCGCCGGCTCCCCGTGCGCCAATTCCATGTTGAAGGCGTACATCAGGTCGCGCGCCCCCGGGGTGATTATCGCGTCCTCGGGGACGACGATCCGTCTCTTGCCCGCGAAATACGTGTCCCTGACCTCCTCGACAGTCACCAGCCTTTTCATGAGACTCCCTCCCTTGTATCCTTTGAGTATGAGATCCCTATCCTGCTCTGTATTAGCAGAATCTGGTTTGCGAATTGGGGTGCCCTCTGGGACGATCCAGGTAGAACCGGGGAGGGGCAGTTCTGTCTCCCTCCTGCCTTCAGAAGGCTTTGAGTAGACTGCTCCCCGGGCCCGGAGCGCGCATCTTACGCGCGGGTTGCGCCACCCGGCGGGGACGCCCCCTTTAGCAAGGGGCCCCTGCACTGTCCCACCAGGACGAGCGCTCATTGGCAAGGTTGCCGTTACTCCGGGCGCCCAAGGACACCCCAAACCTGTTCTGAATCGAACCCCTGAAAGGAGGTGACCCCAGTGGCCAACACGCTCTTCGTCGGGATCGATATCGGCTCCGAGGATAACGTCGTCTGCGCTATGAACCCCGCCGGCGATGACCTCGCACGTTTCACCGTCTCCAACGACCTCCCGGGAACCGAGCGCCTGGCCGAAAAAATCCTCGACCTCGTTCGCGTCACCAACTGCGATACCGCCAGCATCGGCATGGAGGCCACAAACCTCTACTGGTGGCATCTGCACCAGGCCCTCTACGACGACCCGGGCCTCAAGGCCATCGAAGCAACCATCACCGTCATCAACCCCAAGGTCATCGACGGCTTCAAACGGCTCTATCCCGACATGGCCAAGACCGATAAGATCGATGCCCGGGTAATCGCCGACTGCCTCCGTTTCGGGCGCGTCAAGCCAACTCAACCACCGGACCTCCGCTTCGCGCCCTTGCAGCGCCTCACCCGGTATCGCTACCACCTCGTCCGTACCTTGATCAACGAGAAGAACCGCGCCCTTAGCCTCATCTTCCTCAAGTTCTCCACCTACGCTAAGGGCTGCCCCTTCTCCAACGTCTTCGGCAAGGCATCCCAGGCCGGTGCTCGAAAACCTCACCCCAGATGAGATAGTCCAGCGCCCCTTGCCGGAACTGGCCCATCTCATCGCCCAAAACGGCAACAACCGCCTCAATGATGTCGACAATATGGCCCAGACCCTCAAGAACATCAGCCAGAAGGCCTACCGCCTCCATCCCAAGATGCGCGATGTCGTGGATACCACCCTGGCCATGTCCCTGGAGACAGTCCGCTTCCTCGAGACCCAGGTGCGTAAACTCAACATCGTCATCGCCCGTGACCTCCAGGCTATACCGCAGACCCTGGACTCCATCCCGGGATTCGGCCCGGTCCACACCGCAGGCGCTGTCGCCGAGATCGGCGATGTCCATCGCTTCCCTGATGACGACGCCCTTGCCAAGTTCGCAGGCCTTACATGGCGCAATCGCCAGTCCAGCAAGTTTGCAGCCCAGGACCTACCCCTGACCCGCTCGGGCAACTTCTACCTCCGTTACTACCTGGTCGAAGCAGCCAACTCCGTCAGAGTGCAGGAGCCGGAGTTCGCCGCCTTCTACCAGCGTAAGTACAACGAGGCCAGCCACCACCGCCACAAGCGGGCCCTCGTCCTGACGGCGCGTAAACTGGTTCGCCTGGTCTTTGCCCTGCTAAGCAAAGGCCAACTCTACCGAGAAAGGAGGCTCCATCCCTCTTAGGGGTTGTCAAGGTACAAATCGCTTACTCCACCTGGGACCATCTTCTGCCA
>JBLNCC010000055.1:0-30699 GCA_050260395.1 Betaproteobacteria bacterium | reverse complement strand
AGTGCAGGAAGCACTCCGGGCGCTCGGGTGCCCGTCGGTCGTGCGCGAACTTGCGGAAAGCACCGCCACATCGGCGCAGGCGGCCGAGGCCGTCGGCGCGAGCGTCGGCCAGATAGCGAAGAGCCTGGTGTTCATGGCGGGTGGGCGCCCGGTCATGGTCATCGCGTCCGGGGCGAACCGCGTGGACGTCCGAAAGCTCGGCGCCCTCGCGGGCGGTCCTGTGGAGAAGGCCGACGCGGAAGCGGTACGCGAGGTCACGGGTTTCTCCATAGGCGGCGTCCCTCCCGTCGGTCTCAAGTCGCCGTTGCAGGTCTTCCTCGATCGCGACCTGCTCCGGTACGACGAGATATGGGCCGCGGCAGGCACGCCGAGAAGCCTGTTCGCGATCGCTCCCTCGGATCTCGCGCGCATCACCGGCGCCGTCGTCGCGGATGTCGCCGAGGTACGGGCGCAGCAAGCCCGGTAGGGGCGCGGACGCTCGAGCCCCGTCCGGCTGCCGGGAGGTCCGTCCCACCGCGTCGGTTGGGAGGCACCCCCGACGCCTGATAGGCGCCGGGACAATAGCCTGAATCCCAATCGTCTGAATCCGAGGTGAAGCCGTTGGTTTTGCGAAACCCCGCTCTTCTAGCGCCTCTCCTGGCGTGGGCAGTATCGCAGATGTTGAAGTTCCTCGTGGACTACGCGGTCCATCGCAGGCCTGATTTCACACGGCTAGTGAACCCCGGCGGCATGCCGAGCTCCCACTCCAGCCTTGTCTCGAGCATGTCCGTGATGGTGGGCCGTATCTCGGGTTGGAGCTCCCCCGTGTTCGCCGTGGCATCGGTCCTCTCCCTGATCGTGCTGTACGATGCGGCTGGCATCAGACGCGCGGCCGGACGGCAGGCACGAGTGATCAACAGGATAGTGGACGATCTTTACAAGAAGCACCGCGTCCGGGAAGAACGCCTCCGCGAGCTCCTCGGCCATACCCCACTTGAGGTGCTGGCCGGCGTCGGGCTCGGCGCGGCCGTGGCGTTCGGCTGGCCCCTCGGCTGAGGGCGGTGCGACGTGTCCCCGCGCGGACGCGTGAGGGTCCGGTTGGGCGACGCCGCAACTCCAGCCTGCCATGGCAGCAGGAAACGCGGAACACAGGAGGAAAGGAGCCACGCATTAAAGTTGAACACGATAGGAATCAGAACGAAGGCCCAGGACGAGCTGGTTGACATAACCGCCGACGTGCGAAGGCTCGTCCGTGAGTCGGGGGTCCGGCGCGGCGCGTGTTTGGTGTACGTGCCGCACACCACGGCGGGCGTGATAGTCAACGAGAGCGCGGACCCTGACGTCGCCCGCGACATCCTTGAAGCCTTGACAAAGATAGTCCCAAGGCATGGGGCCTACCACCACGTGGAGGGAAATGCCGCCTCCCACATCAGGGCCTCGCTCGTCGGGTCCTCGGTCACCATCCCCGTCGAAAGCGGCGACCTTGCGCTGGGCACTTGGCAGGGCGTGTTCTTCTGCGAGTTCGACGGCCCGCGCTCGAGAAAGGTCTATGTCCAGGTGTGGCCGTGTGAGTAGCCCGCTCAACTATCGCTCGGCGCCCCGCCCGGCGCGCGGACCGGCGGACGACGCTAGCTCTGGGGCCAGAGCCTGGTCCGAGAACGCCTTCGGCGGCATGCCAGAGCACCTCCTGGAAACGCTCAGGGGCTGCCGTCTCTGCCCGCGAGCGTGCGGCAAGAACCGGCTCGCCGGAGAGGTCGGGTTTTGTGGAGCGGGGGCGCTGCCTAGGGTCGCGTTGGCGTCTCTTCATTATTGGGAAGAGCCATGTGTGAGCGGGAACAGGGGCTCCGGCACCGTGTTCTTCTCCCACTGCAACCTGCGCTGCGTTTTCTGCCAAAACCACGTCATAAGCCATGGCGGGTTCGGCAAGGACATCACCGTGCCGGAGCTTGCGCAGGTTTTCCTGAGGCTCGCCCGCAAAGGGGCCCACAACATTAACCTCGTGACCCCGGCGCACTTCCTGCCCCAGGTGGCCTGGGCGATTCGCCTCGCACGCGATCAGGGGCTCGCGATCCCGGTGGTGTACAACACGAACGCCTATGAGCTCCCGGAATCCCTCGCGCTTCTCGAGGGCCTCGTAGACGTGTACCTCCCGGACCTCAAATACCACAACGAGATGGCGGCGGCCCGTTATTCCTCGGCTCGCGACTACTTCGCCCGCGCCACGTGCGTGATCCTTGAGATGCATAGACAGGTGGGCGCCGCAAGGTTTTCTCACGACGGCATCATGACGCGGGGGGTGCTGATAAGGCATCTCGTCCTCCCAGGCCTCGCCGCAGACAGCAAAAAGGTGCTCGACTGGGTCAGGGCGAACCTCCCGGGCGACACCTACGTGAGCGTGATGTCTCAGTATGTCCCCGTGCACCAAGCGGCGAAACACCCTGAGATCAACCGCCGCCTCACTGTGCGTGAGTACGAGGAGGTCCTAGACCACTTCGACGAGATCGGGCTCGAGAACGGGTTTATGCAGGATCCTTCGTCTCAGGACTCGTCGTTCACCCCGCGCTTCGACCTCAGCGGGCTCGAGGGGCTGGGGGACCCGGGGTGCGGGGGCCCTGGCGCCAGCTCGCGCGGCGCCGCATACAGTAATTGTGCACCACCACAACCTGCTGGGAGGGGATGACAAGTGTCTTGGTTTAGGCGTGTGGCCCTGGGGGCACTCCTCGGCCCGGTATTCCCCGCTTTCATGTGGGGGCCTTTCACGCACGTGCACATCAATCGAGCCGCCCTCCAAAAGGCAAAGGAACTCGCCGCGGGGCCGGAGGGTCGCTCGGGGGAACTCCCCGGTCATCTCGATAGCACGACCGAGACCGATGTGACAAGCGCGGCTGGCGTCGCGGGGTCCGCTGAGGGCGCGAGCAGCAAGGATGCCCCTGTCGTCCCCGGGACGGGCGCGCGGCGCATCAACAAGGAGCTCCTCGCGCTCCTCACCTCATCGCCCGAGGTCGAAAACGCGTACATACTCGCCGCTAACAGCGCGGACGCCATCTCGAGCTACCACACGCTCAACAACTTCACCGCGTACGACTACACCCACAACTCCATCCCCGACCACGCCCAGGGCGTCCCGAACTTCGGATACACTCTCATCGAGACATGGCGCCGTCTTCCCGAGACAGCCTGGCACAACAGCGAAGACCGGCTCCGCGACCTCGCCGTGGCGTGCGGGTGGCTGTCCCACCAGCTTGCTGACTGGCACGCTCACTACGCGTGCGTTGACGGCCAAGGCAACCTCTGTGGCCCGCCCGATGCCATAGCCGACGAAGTCACCACGTTCTCGGGGTACTCAGATTCTCACCGCGTCCTTGGCCACGATTACCCGCTCCCCTTTCTCAGGCGCTATAACCTGGCCGACCACGGACTCACCGAATTTCTCGTGGACAGTCTCCTCATCTTCGGCCCGGACGGCCACAGGTTCGAGAACCTGTCCCTTCCCCGGCTCTCAACGCTCAAGGACGGAAACACGAACATCATCACCCTCGCATCCGAGGACTTCGACGGGTTCGTCCGGCTCCCGGAAGACCACATCCCAGTGCTCTGGCGAAACATGAACCTCATACTCCTGGGCATGTACGTCATGCAGCAGCTCGTGCGGCTGCGCCAGCCTCTCATCAGGCGCGAGGCCGCGAAGGTCGTGCGTTCAGACTATGTCGACTTGTCCGTGGAGCGGGTGCTGGACGGGCTCTTCTGCAAGAGCTTCGACGAGATCGAGCACCTTGCGCGCCTTGGGAGACGGCCCCGGCCTTCCGACCGGCCCATAGGGCCGCTGGATACCGCGGGGGTCAAGTACCCAGGAACTGTGATATTCAAAGTCGCGTATTCCCTGGCGTCGTCCTTGTCCGCACCGGACGGCACCATCACTACGAAAACCGTGGCGCGTACCATGGACATCATCGAAAATCCTCTGCGGACGCTGGACCGGGCCCCCTTCATCGGGCCCCTTCTGAGGTCCGACCTGGTCGCGGACGCCCTCTGGAACAAGGTCGCGAAGCCTTCGGTGGACGCGTTCATCACGAACACCTTCGAGAGCCTCGGCGCCACATCCAAGGACGGCCGGGCGCCGGTCCAGGAAGCCATCCTTGCCTTCGCGAACGCCGTCCTATTGAAGCGACGGTCGGTGGAAGCGGCACGCAAGGACTTCGCGGCCTCGATGAAGCCGGTCGTCACCGTCGTGAACCGCAACGGAAGCGAGCTCCCAGGGGGGCGCGAGATGCCGACGCAGGCGGAGCTTCTTGACATGGTGTTCCGCAATCGGGAGATCGTGTTCAAAGCATGGCCCGCCATCCCGCGCAGGCGGCGGGAGCTTGCAGATCTGAAGTGCCTGGACATAAACTCCGTGCGCGTGAACGTCAACGGCTACCCAGTCTCGGAGCACCCAGAATTCGCCGAGCTCGCGGTGGGGTTCGAGTCCGACAGCACAGCGTCGCCTCTCCTTATACGGCTTAAGCTCGGGCCGGCATTCCGACCCGGGAGGTACGACATTTTCGTCGACGTGAGAGACGCCTCTGGGGCGCGGGCGGAGTACCTGTATTGGCCCGTGGATCTTCGCGCAACAACGCACTCCTGAGGAAACCTGACCTCAGAGCTTCGCGGGTTTCCGCAGGTCCCACAGAAGAAGCGAGACGTTCGGCCCGGCAGGAACTCGGCGCACCGTGCTGAATCTTCAGTACGACGGCACAGGGCGGAGACCACCATGGAGGTGTTATCATGGCCGAAGGCTTCGTCTGGCGGGGGGTCGTGGAGGGGTTCTACGGTAAGCCCTGGACCCACGGCGAGCGGATGGACGTGCTGGCTTTTATGTCCGATGTCGGGATGAACGCTTACCTCTATGCGCCGAAGGACGACCTGTACCACAGGCAGCGGTGGCGGGCGCCGTACCCGGCGGACCTCCTTGCCCGCCTCTCGGAGCTCGCGTCGCACGCAAGGAAGCACGGCATCACGTTCGTCTTCGCGGTGAGCCCCGGGCTGTCCCTACGTTACTCGGACAAGCGGGACCAGGATGCCCTCCTCGCGAAACTGAAAGCCATGCACGACGCCGGAGTGCGGGCTTTCGCCCTCCTTTACGACGACATCCCTGCTGAGCTGCGCCACGAAGAGGACCGCAAGACTTTCGGGAATTCGTTGGCGGCCGCGCAGGTCTCGTTCACGAACGCCGTGTACGCTCGCTTGAGAGAGCTGTCGGCCCAAACCTCGCTCATGGTGTGCCCAACGCAGTACTGCGGTGACCCAGCCACGGAGTATGTTCACCAGCTCGGGGCGGGCTTGGACCCCGCCATCGACGTCATGTGGACGGGGCCGGCGGTGTGTTCCAAGGAGCTCACGCTCGAGCACACCAAGGCGGTAGCCGAGTCCTTGAAGCGGCCGGTCACATACTGGGACAACTATCCGGTGAACGACGGGCCTATGAAGTCGGAGCTGCACATCGGGCCTTACACAGGCCGGAGCCCGTACCTCCCCGAGGCCGCGAGGGGAATCTTCCTCAACCCCATGAACCAGGCCGAAGCCTCGAAGATCCCGCTCGCCGCGGCCGCACGATATCTCGAAAGCCCGGCCCAGTATGACCCCAGGTCTGCGTGGGAGGACGCGGTCGCGCGCGTCTTAGGCAGAGACGCCCTCGGAGCCTGTGTCCTTTTCGCGGACGCTTGCGCCATGAGTCCGCTTCACCCGGGAGATCCACCTGGGATCGCATCGGTTCTCGAAAAGGCGCGCAAGCGAGCGGAAGGCGGCGAGCTCGGAGAGGCGGCCGGGATACTGTCCTCGTACATGCTTGAAATGAAGGCGTCCGCCGCCATGTTAAGCGGAAGTCCTAACCGCAAGTTCGTCGAGGAAGTGAAGCCCTGGCTCGAAGAGTTTTCGGCGTGGGCCGAGATAGGCCTCTATACGGCAAAACTCATCCAGGCTGCGCAAGCCTACGTCGTCGCCACATCAGCGGCAAGGTCGCGGGTCGCCCGGTTCGTGCGCGCTCTGCCAATACTGAGAACCAGGTCGCGCCTTGCCCGGATGCTCGCGCGCAGCGTCCGCTTTAAGACGCGCACGTGTGGCAACACCGTGCTCAATCTGGCCTTGGATGTCCTCAGGCGAGTGGGCTGAGCGCATCGCCACGAACGAGAACGAGTGTGACGATCTGCTTGGGCTTGACATCCACCGGCAGCTCGCAACCGCAGCCAGGTTCGAGCCGCACGGGCGCAACGGGGGTCTCATCGAGCCTGGCGAGGTATGCTCGCTCGAGGCGGACCCCGGCCCTCAAGCGCGCGGCAATGTCCCGTTCGCTCGGATTGTGAACCCTCACGATGAGGGCATCCGCATCCTCCGCCTTCTTGATGGCGCTGACCGCGAGCGCGAGCGCAGCCTGATCGTCGTCTCCACCTTTGCCGCCGCAAAGCCTGAGAAGGCCGAGCTCGCTCGGGAGGTCGCCTTCGTGCCACGTAGCCAAGTAGGCCACGCACGGGCACATGAATTGGCGCACGATCGAGCCGACCGCGGCGTCCGACCAGTCACCCGAGTGCGGCACGATGGCGTACTCGAACACGTGCTTGCCCGGACACTGCGCTCCGGGAGTGAAGACGGGCGGGCCAGCATGGCCTTTCCGTGTCGTGAGGTCATCCCTGGAGAGCCACTCCACGCAGCGGAGCAATGTTATGGCGATGGTCGCCGTCCCGTCGCGCTCCTCCACGCACTCGTACTCGGGAAGCCCACGCGTGGCCACTGCCAGGCCGCGGACCCCGTCGCTTACGTCGACGAACCCCTGGTGCGGGCCAACCGCCGCCTCGGGCTGGAACCAATCATCTCCGGTGTGACGTGGCCTCTGCGCGCGTTCCACCGCGTCGAACTGCCCGCGCGCTACGACGCGATCGACCCTCGCACCCGCGGGGAAAAGCGCCCGCAGGCGGTGGTCCCGGGCCAGGTTATTCACTTCCGTGCGTATCTCCACGTACGGTGCGCCCGCAGCGAGCGTGACGTGTGTTACAATGGCGAGCGGCACGCGCCTGCCGGCGCGCCGCTTCCGCCCGGGGTCGAGGGACGCCGGGATCTCCCAGGGTATCTCGACCCGAAGTCTCGCAAGGTAGGGCCCGGGCTCCTCGACAACTACGCTCGCGGTGACGTCCATTGTCGTAAGCGGCTCGTCCGAGACCGGGGAATAATCATATTCGTCGCCGGCATCCCCCGAATCCTCGAACACGTTGAGGCCGCGGTATGTGAGCCCGGTGCGTTTGTCGAGGATGTCCAACGCCCCGCACGAAGACACTTGCACCCTCAGAAACTCGTTCTCAAGGGATCGCTCGTCCACCGCGACGCAGGCGGCTGAGACATTCACGCCCCCCTCACTGTCGCCGCAAGGTTCCCCGTCGGCCTGGCCGGACTGAACGCGTCCGCATGAGATGTGGTACACCCGATACCCCACGGCCGGCATGTCGCGCACCGGAAATGCCAGGTGTACCGCGGGTTTACCCCGTCGTATCCCATCATGGAACAAGGCAGACGGATCGAAGCCCGGCTCCAGGCCGCCACACCTCAGCACTTGGGCGCGCACGGCCTCCCCTCCTTCTCCGGCTGGGGCGAAACACGAACACTCGCCTGTGGAAGCGAAAGCCGCGGCACCGAGGAAACGCGAGCAACCCGCCGTGCCGTCGGCGGGGCCTTCCGTCGCGCCACAGCCCGCCTTGCCGCACACCGACGCCGTATCGCCGGCGATTTCGTCGCACGGAACATGTATCGTCACGATACCGCTAACTGGCCACGGATTGGGGTTATACACCAACACCGGCTGCGTGCTGCTTCCGTCGGCCCCCGCGCCCACGGACGCGCGGACCGTCTTCGCGCGCCGGGAGATGCTCGCCAGGCTCTCGGCGGCTACCGCTAGCGCTATTTCGCGCGCCTGGGTGTACCGAGCCGTCATCTCCGCTGCAACCTCGTCCGTGGAGCACCCGCAGATGCTATCGTGGGCCTGGTTCTGGAGGTAGAGCTTCCAAGCGAGACCGAGCATGGCCGACGGGTATTCCACCCCGGCCAGAAGCCATGCGGTAGACGCCAGCGGCTCCGCGTAACACGTGAGCCATGCGTCGACCTCCTGATTGAGCTGTTTCAGCGGCATCCTAGACGAAAGCACGCTGTAAAGCATGTTCTGATAACGGCTGCCCCTGAACTCTCCCTCGTACACCGGCAACACCGGCTGCCCGCACCCGCACTCGGGCCAGCCGATGGCCGTGCTGCTCTCGCCCCCCGCGTCCCCGCCAAGCGCGACCCGTGCGCGCACCATCTCCACATAATCCTCAAAGCTTCCCTGTGCGAGACGGATTGCCAGAACCTTGCCATCTCGCGGCACCGCACCAGCCTCACCGGCCCTGACCTCGTCGGTAACACCATCGCTCCGCTCCTCCCCGGAGCATCGCGCGCGCGCGGCCTCGCGCGCGGCCTCGTTCAGCGCGGCCTGCAGCCCGGAAACGATCCCGGATAGATCCGCCCGCGGGGCCAAGTGGTCTGAACCCGTGTCGAGGAGCACGACGCCCGTCCTCGACCGCGCGGCCAGGAATCGCGCCAAGTCTCGTGTGAATCGCACCGCCTCGTCGAGCGGCAGACACTCACTGCCGCCCGCAGCGAATCGCGCGTCGGACGCCCACGGATTGAAGCTTCCAACGGGCGTAAAGCTCCCGTAATGGGCCGGAAGCCAGAGGGCAAGCACCTCGCTTCCGTCGGGCGAGCGCCACCTGAACTCCGCGCCGAGGCTTTCGCCTTCGTCGCCCATCCCGCGGGAGAAAATCGCGGATGCGATCCCGAAGCCCTGGAGTATCTGCGGAAGCTGGCGGATGTGGCCGAAGGGGTCCGGAACGTACCCCACCCTCATCACTGCACCGAAGCGCCGCGCCACCTTCGCGCCGAGCAGGAGGTTTCTGACCATCGCCTCCTCACTTGAGAGGAATTCATCAGGAAGCACGTACCATGGCCCTACCAGAAGCCTCCTCCCCTGGATAAGGCGCCGCAGCCTCTCCTCATTCTCGGGACGCACTTCGAGGTAATCTTCGAGCACAACCGCCTGGCCGTCGAGGGTGAAGCACCTGAACGACTCGTCTCTCTCGAGCAGGTCGAGTAGGTAATCGACGAGGGCAACGAGCCTCGCCCTGAACTGCTGGAACGGCAGGTACCATTCCCGGTCCCAGTGAGTATGGGATACGACGACGGCTTCAACAGGTTTCACTCGAAATCACCTCGACGTACATGGGGTTTGTTAGAGCAACGAAACGCGGCCCGGGAAGCCCCGACCTGCCGTCCGCAACGATCTCGCAACGGTACCAGGCGTCAGCGGCAGGGGCGTCCTCGAACTCCGCGCATCCATCACCATCATACGGAACCGGCGACGCAAACGCCACGTTCGCCCCGTGTTCCCGAATGCCCTTGATGATACGCGCCACCAAGCGGCCGGGATGATGATCTCTCCTCTGGTCATCCGCCGGCCAGACTACCCGCACAGCCAGGCCGACCGTCTCGCCCTTCGATACCTGCACGCGGTCCCCCGGCAGGTAAGGCCTGTCCCGACCGGCCACCACAAGCGAGAAGTCCAAGCGCGGGCCAGAGCTCATGTACACACGTCCCGTTCTGAGGGATTCCATCAGGTCGCGCCTCGAAAGCGAGCGCGCCCACACGTACGTGTCCGCGGTCTCCCTCGCGAAGAGGTCCTCCCGCCTGTGCGCGTCCCGCGCGGCCACGCCGGTTATCCTGTGGCCCCTACACAAAAGCTCGTCCCACCAGCGCATAGCGAGGACGTTCCACATTATGTGAGGAGTCCACGGCCCCGACCATACTTCCATGAGGTCCACGAGGGCGGGGTCGGTGTTCTCATACTCCCATTCGCAGCCCGCACAAACCGGGTACCCTACGCTGAAAGGGTGCGCGATGGAGAAAAGCCCGCCAAGCCGGTGAACCTCGCGCGCTTGCTTGTTCAGTCCCTCACTCTTAGGAGCATCGTGCCATGGTGTGAACTCCGACACGTCGAGCGCGACCGCATGGCCGTAGAAAGTAGTGAGCTCCATGCCTGGGATCACCAGAGGCCCACAGGAAGCCCTCGGCCCAGCCGCATCTGGAGCGTCCGCCGCACAGACCGCCCCGAGCTCGTGAAGGGCGCTTACTGTATTGTGGTCGGTGACCGCGATGAAATCAAGGCCCGCCTCGTGCGCGGTGTCCACGAGCTCCCGTGGGGAGAGCGCCCCGTCGCTGTGGTTCGTATGCGCGTGGAGCTCGCCGCGCCACCACAGCCCTTCGGAGGTCGCGCACCGCACCTCAAGCTCGTACGAACAGGTGTCGGTCACCACCGCATGGCACTCCAGAACGGCAGTCCATTCCCCTGGAGGAATGGGGCCGGCGATGAAGCCCCGCGCGGAGCGCGCCTCACCTACGGTCACCCACTCCCCGAAGTGCTGGGGCGAGTCCCAACGGCCCCGAAAAACCCCCCGTGAGTCGAAAACCGCGATGTTCAGGAGGTTCTGGAGCGGCTGGATGCGGCCGCACACATCATCCACAAATCGCTCGAAGAAGGCGGCGAGCTCCTGGTCACCCGCCATTTCGACCTTCCCTCTGTAACGAGCGATCTCCCTCGCCCAGCGGCCGCGGAATTCCTGAGGCGTGAGTGGAGCTTGCAGGTCCTCGCGGCGCGGAGCGTAAGCGAGCCTCAGCATGACGTCAATTGCGCCAGGCGGCACGAAGAACCCGAACCGCTTGAAGGTGCGTGAATCCGCGCGCGTCAAGGCGCCCGAAAAGAGCCGCGAGTATCCAGTGCTGCTACCCATTTCGCGAAGTCACCATCCCGACGAGTGCCACGATCCGCGTGGGCTCTGTCTTATTATCGGATGTAGAATACCGGATGCGAAAACACGGGTCGCCGAGCCGTTCGCATGGCGGCTAGCAAAAGATCCGTTCCCCTTGAGCGTCGAACAGCCGCAGTCGTCTGGGGCTCGGCACAAGACGCACCGGACGCCCCGGCGCGAGGTCAAGGTCCTCGAACGTCTTGACCTTCACCGTGCCAGCACGTGTCTTCACGCTGATGAGGGTCTCATAACCGAACGGCTCCACCACGAAGACCTCGCCGGCTATCCCTTCCGTACCGGTCCCTTCCGGAGTGCCTCGATGTCCGTCACCGGCCTCCCGTTCCTCACCGAACTCAAGGGTCAGGTCTTCCGGACGAATTCCGAGGATGACATCGGTTCCGGGCGCGACGCGGTCGAGGCCCGCTTGGCCCTCCGGGAGCGGCACCCTCGATCCGTCCACAAGCACGGCGGGTTTTCCATCCACCACGTCGTACTTGCCTGGCACGAGGTTCATGGGTGGGTTTCCGAGGAACTCCGCCACGAAAGTGTTGGCAGGATGCCTGTAGACCTCAAGCGGCGGCCCGACTTGCACCACCTTCCCCTTGTTCATGACGGCTATCCGGTCGGACATCGCCATGGCTTCGGACTGGTCATGGGTCACGTACACCGTCGTGATCCCGAGCGTCTGCTGCAGGTGCTTGAGGAAGGTCCTGGCGTCGGTCCGGAGCTTCGCGTCGAGGTTTGAAAGGGGCTCGTCGAACAGGAACACGTCTGGCTCGTGCACTATCGCCCTGGCGAGCGCGGCCCTCTGCTGCTGTCCCCCGCTTATTTCCGCCGGCCGCCGCCGCAGAAGGTCCGCGATGGCGAGGCTGCGTGCGACCTCGAGCGTGCGCTTCTCGACCTCTTTCGGGGGCTTGTTTCGGATCCGCAGGGGATAGCCGATGTTCTCCGCCACCGTCATGTGCGGGTAGAGCGCGTAGTTCTGAAAGACCATCGCCACGTTGCGCGTCTTGGGAGGCAGGCCGGTGACATCCCGGTCGCCGATGAAGATCTTGCCCGATGTGGGCCGTTCCAGGCCAGCTATCATCCGAAGCGTGGTGGTCTTCCCGCACCCCGAGGGTCCGAGGAGCGTGAAGAACTCGCCGTCGTCGATGGTGACGGTGACGTCGCTCACTGCGTTGACTCTATCAAAGCTCTTGGACACGTTGACGAGACGAACCCCGGCCATAGAGACTCCCCCTAGCTCTTTATACCCCCGTAGAATCTGAACCCAAACTTTCTGTTCACGATGATGTAGAGAGTCACCACGGGGATGGTGTAGATGAACGAGTACGCCGCGATGAGCCCGAGGATCGGTATGCCCACCTCGTTGAAGAACGAGTATATAGCCACCGATGCTGGCGCTTTCGACGGCGACCGCAGCAGAATGAACGGTACCAGGAAGTTGCTCCAGGTGTTTACGAAGATGAGCACCGCGATGACCGCCATGCCCGGTCTGCACAGCGGAAAAGCTATGTTCATGAGGACCTGAGCCGGGGTGCTCCCGTCCACCAGGGCGGCTTCCTCGTACGAGCGCGGGATCGAGTCAACGAAGTCTTTCATGATGAACATGTTGGTCGGAAGAAGGCCCCCGACGTAAACAAGTATGAGTCCGAGATGCGAGTCGAGAAGGCCGAGCGATTGCATGAGCACGTAGAGCGGCACCATCGCCGACACGCCCGACACCACGCTCGAAAGGAGGATGAGAATGTAGAGTATCGTCTCGCGCCCCCGGAACGAGGCTCGCGAGAAGGCGTACGCGGCCATGGTCGCCGCGACGGTGGCGATGAGCATCGTCGCCGTGGACAGCACCAGGCTGTTCTTGAGGCCCGTAACGGCCATAGGGTTCTTGAAGACTCCGTAGAAATTCTGCAGCGTGGGTCGGGAAAGCGAGAGCCCCAGGGTCGGCTTGGCGTTGAAGGGCGCCGTGACCAGCCACAAGATTGGCAGGGCGAACGCCGCAGCCAAGGCCATCAGAGCCACTGCCGAAAGCGCTTTCCTCACAGCGACCCCCTCCTTGCTCGCGCCAGCCTCATGTACACCGTGGCCAGGGCCAGGTTGATAAGAAGTATCAAGGTGGAGATGGCGCTCCCATATCCGAGTTTGAAGTACTTGAACGCGTTGCGATACGTGTATATGGAGAGCAACTCAGTCTTGAACGCCGGCCCGCCTCCGGTCAGGAGGAACGGCGTGAAAACGTTGAAGGTCCAGATGGTCACGAGGACCGCTCCCGTCACAATGTGCGGGCGGATGAGCGGCAAAATGATATCTCGGAACTTCCTCCAACCCGAGGCGCCGATGACATCCGCAGTCTCGATGTACGAGGGCGGGATGGTCTGGAGCGCCGCCCCGAAAAGAAGCATGGAGAACGCCGTGCCTCGCCAAATGTTGAAAACGATGATCGAGAGCACAGGGTGCTCAAAGAACCAATTCACCGGCTTGAGCCCGAGGGCGCCGACGACCGAGTTGAGCAGCCCGAAGTCGCTGTCGAGGAAGGCGACCCAAAGGTAAGCCACGACCACTTCCGGGATGATCCAGGCGAGTATCACCGCGCTGGAGACGATGTCCTTGAGGACCCCTTTCCTATTGTTCAGGAGCAGGGCAAGGGCGAGCCCGAGCCCCATCTGACCGATGATGGCCGACCCGAACACAAACTGGACCGTGATCCAAAGTGAGTTGCGGAAGAAGGGGTCTCTCAAGATGGCCGCGAAGTTCCCGAGCCACACGACCTTGGGCTCTATGGCGGCTCGCCCCGTAAGCGTCAGGTTGGTGAGACCGATATATATCGCCCAAATGGCCGGAAATGCCAGGAATACTCCGACGAACACGAGGGCCGGCAACATGAACGCTGTAGCGGTCCGCCGCGAAATGATGGGGTTGTCGTACTGCATCTAGGGCTCCCCTTTCAGTGGCACGCACCTACGCGAGAGAACGACGCCGACGTTGACGACGTTGACGACGTCGACCTTTGACAAACCTCCCGGCAGCAGCCTGCTCGGCATGCCCGCCGGGCGATGGCGATGGCGACGGCTTGCCTTCGGTTGCACCCCATCGCCCGGCCATCGCCCGGCGTGGCATAAGCGGGCGTCATTTCTGAATCTCGACGTTCGCCTGGCCTACGAGCTCAGTCACCGCTTTTGCGTACGCATCGAGGGCCTGCTCCGGGGTCATCTGACCTGTCACGACCCGCTCGGTCATGAGCTGCACCTGATACGACACTTCAGGATAAGCGGGCTGGCCGGGGCGGTACGTGGTGTACGGAACCAGCTTCTTCGTGGTTTCGGAGATGAAGGTGTCCGCCTTCACCTCAGGCATGTCGGCAAGGTCTTTCCTCGCGGGAATGCCCGGCTTCATCTTCCAGTAATCCACCCGTGCCTGCGCCGAGTTCAGCTTGGCAAGGAGTTTGAATGCGAGATCCGGATGCTTCGTGTTGGGATTCACCACCCACCCTGTGCCGCCCGACACAGAGGCAATGGGCGGCGCCCCGGACTTTCCGCTTCCCGGGAACGCGGCCCAGCCGATCCTCGTATCGCGGTCCGGGATAGCCCAAGCGCCGTTGGGGGCGATGACCGACGACCACATCCAGGTGCCCTCGACATACATTGCGATCTTCTCGGTGGAGAACAGCTCGAACGATTTCTCACGGGCTTTCGGGGAAACCTGCAGCATGGCGTCGCCCAGTTTCTCGTCCACGTAGATGGTCTTGTAAAGGTTCAGAGCGTCGAGGAACGCAGGGCTCTTCACGATCCACTTGCCGGTATCCCAGTTGTAGATCCACCCACCGGCTGCGTAGAGCGCCATATAGAATCCCTGCATGCTGGTGGCCTCGCCCATCTCTACTCCGGCGTTGAGCTGGATGGGAGTGACGCCCGGGAGTTTCTGCTTGATGGTCCGGCAAGCTTGGAGAAGCTCATTCCAGTTCTTCGGCTGCCACGGGACGGGAATGCCCGCCTTCTTGAAGAGCTCCTTGTTGTAGTAGATCATCCGAACATCGGTCCCGGCCATGACGAGGTAAGTCTTGCCCTTGTATGAGCCCATAGCCTTCATGGTGTCATAGTACTGGTTCCAGTCCGGCCATGTCTTAAGATACGAGTCCAGAGGCAGAAGGAAATTGGCCTCGGCGAACTCCGGCACCCAGAAGTGGTCGAACGCGATCACGTCGGGACCGCCTCCGCCCTTGATGTCCAGAGCCAACCTGGCTTTGTAGTCTTCGTCGTTGATTCCTGAAGGCACGAACTCCACGCGTACGTCCTGGCCCTCGGCCTTCATGTCCTTTTCGAACCCGGGAATCATCTTCTCGATCCATTCAGCGTCCTGGGTGTTCTTGCCGCCCTTCACGGCGTTGGCCATGATCTGCAGGGTGATCGGTGCAGCCTCGGCAGCCGAGAGGCCCAGGAGGAGCAGTACGACGACGGCCAGCGAGACTCCACGAATCCAAGAGGCTTTCATTGGATTTCCTCCTTCCGCTTGAAAGGTCCACCGGATCATGCCCGACGTGGGACACCGAGCCGGTCGAATTCCCCACACATCTTCACGCGTTGACACCGTACCATTGCCCTGCCTGCGTTACACTTCTATGTCCGATCACGCCTCTCAACACGAGCGGAAGCACCACACGAGTTCCGTGATCCCGCGCTCTCCCCTCCTTTCACCTCATGCGATCCTCACCAGATCCACTCTTACGCGCCCTCCCGCGCGCCGCCCCGCCGGGGTACCACACCCGCAACCCGTCAGCTCTCTGACGACGCGCGCGAGCGTGCCCCGTTGGCAAGCTCCGGCACGTATCTCTGGGGGTTCTGGAAGAAACTCTCGATAACAAGCATGGCCGCTCCCCTTGCCACGGCCTCCTCAGAGTGGTCCGATAGCACTATCCTCGTTTTGTCCGCGAAAAGCGGATGAGCTCGCGACGCAAGAGCGCTCAGGAGTGGCTCTTTCAGACAGTCGCCCAGCCTGGCCATGGCCCCGCCAACCACGACCGCCTCAGGGTTGAACGTGTTCACGAGGTTCGTTATGGCTATAGCAAGGTACTCCGACATTTCGCGGATCTTGTCCACAACGACCGCGTCGCCGCGCGCAGCCCGTTTGCATATCTCCTCGAGAGTAGGCACGCCACCTTCCCGGCCAGCCTTCACGTCCTCTTCAAGCACCTGCGACAACAGGCGCGGAACCGACACCAGGGTCTCCAGGCACCCCCGGCTTCCGCAAAGACACCTCGGGCCGTTGGGATCTATGCTCATGTGCCCGATCTCACCGGCGATCCCGTGCGTGCCGCGATAGATGTTCCCGCCGATCACGATGCCGCAGCCGACACCGTTCCCGACGAGCACGAAAAGAAAGTCCTTGAATTCCGAAGCCTGACCGTACCATTTCTCATAGAGCGCGGCGACGTTGGCGTCGTTGTCGAGATATACCGGGACGTCGAACTCCTTTTGGATGAGCTCCTTGAGCTTCACCGTTTTCCAGCCAACCACCTGGCCTTCGGATACTATCATGCGCTGCGCGTGGCTGAGCGGAAGGGGATAGCCGATGCCGATCCCGGCGATGCGGGCTGGATCCACCCCGGAATCGCGGATGATGTCGGTGACGTACTTGACGACCCGCTCGGGATAGCCGGCGTCCTCGTCCTCGAACGAAACGCGCCTCGACATCTTGCGCTGGGGCTCACCCAAGAGATCCGTGATCAGCAGGTCGACATGGTTGCGCGAGAGGTCGATGCCCATGACCCAGAGGGCTTCGCGGTTGATATCGAGGAGAATGGGCTTGCGGCCGAGGACAGCTTCGCCCTTGGTCGTCTCCTTCACGAGCCTGAAGCGAATCAGGCCGTCCACAATATCGGTTACCACCGGCTTGCTGAGGCGGCTCAGCCGCGCAAGCTCCGCCCTGGAAGTGGGTCCGACGTCCCGGATAAGGCGGAGTATGAGCGCCCTGTTGTGAGCCCTCGCAGCCTGCGGGTTACGGCCTCGTTCCATCAACGTGCTGTCTCCTCTCACCTTTCATCGCTGACCGCGCCTAGCACCCGAGCGTTGCACACTGCGCTCGGGGCGAATCGTCACGCGATCGTCACGTAGCGAGGTTTGCCGATGCGCCTCGATATGGTTAGTTAGTCTACCTAACTAATGTCATACTACGACGTTCCTCTTTCAATTCCTTCTTCGCCGACCAAAGATCCGCGAAAATGATCAAGAGCCAACGAAGTTGCAGGAAACTAGAGGCCGCTGGCGTATAGCTTGAAGAGTGGCTGCCGCAAAACCGCTCCAAGGTGGGCGAGGCCGAAAGCGAAGGAACGGAGAGACGATGAGGAGGGTGCGACAGTGCCCGGCATTACTGACGTACCGGGGGTCCTCGTGGGGCACGCACAGAACGATCAAGCCCTTACCGGGTGCACAGCGGTGCTGACGATGGACGGCGCTGTAGCCGGCGTGGATGTCCGCGGTTCAGCCCCCGGGACACGAGAGACCGACCTAATGCGCCCATGCAACCTGGTTGAGCGGGTTCACGCTGTGGTGCTCGCCGGGGGGAGCGCATACGGGCTCGACGCAGCATGCGGCGCGATGCAATTCCTCGAGGAGCGTGGCGTGGGCTTCGCCACGGGGTCCGGCGTCGTGCCCATAGTGGGAGCTGCCGTCATCTTTGACCTCGATATCGGTGACCCGAGGGTGCGGCCCGATAAAGACATGGGGTACGCGGCGTGCGCCGCAGCGTCTGCCGCCGTCCCGGCGGAAGGCAACGTGGGCGCCGGGCTCGGCGCCACCGTCGGAAAGGCGTGGGGCCTCCAGCACGCGATGAAAGGTGGCGTTGGCACGTGGTCGGTGAGGCTTGGCCGCCCGGACCGCGACCGCGGTAAAGACGGCCCGGTCGTCGTCGGAGCTATTGCCGTGGTGAACGCCCTCGGCGACGTGATAGACCCCGATTCTGGACAAGTTGTCGCGGGGGCATACGACAGGGGCGCCAAGAGGTTCTTGCAGGCCGCGCCACGTGCGACAAGTCCGGGCGACGAGGCCGGCGACGACGACGCGAAGGGCTTTACAGCTCGACCGGGATTCGGCGCGCCCCAAACGCGGCCGTTCGGCGGCAACACCACACTCGCCGTGGTGGCCACCAACGCCCGCCTCGACAAGGAGGGCGCAAACAAGGTGGCTCAGATAGCGCACGACGGGCTCGCTCGCGTGATCCGGCCCGTCCATACCATGTATGACGGGGATGTGGTATTCGCGCTCTCCACAGGCAACGTACCCTTCACGGGCGACAAAGCGGCCGATATAACGTTTCTCGGCGCCGCAGCGGCCGATGCGGTCGCCAGGGCCATACTGCGGGCGGTGAGCGCCGCCGCCGCCGTGGCAGGCGTCCCAGCGGCGCGCAATGTCGCGTCACGCCGATAGCGATCGTGACGCGCGGATGGGCCTCGGCCCAGGGGCCTAGGCCCGCTGGGCGAAGCATACAGTAATAACGCGCCGCCCGGTCCGCAGAATTGAAACGAGGCGACTGAAAGGACTGAAAGGCAGGTGAGGCACGGGGAAGAACGCGCTCCCGACTTAGGTTAGGTTGGCCCAGATAATCTCGGTCCGAAGTGAAGCAGCGGGGCAAAGCCGGCACGGGCTCGGTGGCCGTCCATACAGGGCGAAGGGCCTGAGACCAGGATCCCGTCGGACCTGGAACTCGCGTCCGCTCCGCGATGGCGTCTTCGGGCGAGCGCCCAACGCGTAAAATCGTCCGGCACCCACAAAGGGGCTGGAACGGAGGTGTCATGGAATGAAATTGAGCACCAGGCAGATCGTCGTATCCGGGCTCCTCGTGGCCCTTACCCTCGTCCTCGGCATGACCGGGATCGGCTTCATCCCGGTGCCTACCCCCGCCGGAGCCGCCACTCTCATGCACCTTCCCGTTGAGCTTGCCGGGATTCTCGAAGGACCTCTGGTGGGATCGCTGGTGGGACTGATATTCGGCCTCTTCACCCTCAGGTTCCTAGGCGATCCGCGCGTTGTCATCCCGGCCAGGCTGCTCATCGGCGTGGTCTCCTTCCTCGTATACCGAGCCTGCGGCAAAAAGGCTTGGAGCGTGCCCATCGCGGCAGCCGCCGGCAGCGCCACAAACACCGTGGGCACGCTGGGGTTAGCGGTGGCGTTCGGCTACATCCCGCTAGCAGGCAAAGACGGGGCTCTTGCCATCGCGCTCCTCCAGGGAGTGCCCGAGGCTGTCTTCGCCGCAGTTGTGCTCGCACCGATTGTGTTCGCCGTGGCTAAGGCCCAGCGCCGCTGACGTGGCTCGCCCGGCTTGCCCGGCTCGTCTGACGCGACGCTCGCCCGACCCCCGCCCGGCCGCCACTCGCGGACGACCATCGCCAACCCGAGCACAGCGCTCGCCTGGCCCGCGCCGCGCCCTGCGAAGCGCGGCGGCTCACCCCGAGCCGCCGCGGGGCTGGGCTGCCCAGGCGGGCGCGCTCAGCTCGCCCGGCCGGACTCGTAGTGCTTGCCTAGTGCGGCGGGCGGGCGCGACCGTATGACGGCTCCCGCCAAAACCAAGATCGTGAGGATGTAGGGAAGCATCTGGATGATATCAGTCGGCAGCTTAACCGGCGATGTCTGGATCCGCATCTGGAGGGCGTCAGTGAACGCGAACAGGAAGCTCGCGCCCAGCCCGCCGATGGGATTCCATTGGCCGAATATGTTGGCGGCGAGGGCCATGTAGCCCCTGCCCGCAGACATGTTCATGCTGAACCAGTTGAGCTGAGCGAGGGACAGATACGCCCCCCCGAGCCCAGCGAGACAACCGCTGAGGATGACGGAGAAGTACTGCACGGCGTGGACGTTTATCCCAACCGTGTCGGCGGCCTCCGGGTGCTCGCCGGCCATCCTGATGCGCAGGCCGAGCGGGGTCTTGAACATGACCACCCATCCCAAAACGACCAGGATCAGCATCATATACACGAGAGGCGAATGAGTCCCGAGGATGGTTCCGATAACCGGCACGTCACATAGACCCGGGATAGACACCACAGGTAGGCCGTTCACCGACACCGACGTGCCCCTGTTCTTCCACAAGACCTGCATGAGCCATGTCGTGAGACCGAGCGCGAAGATGTTGAGGCCGACGCCGCTCACCACGTGATCCGCCTTGAACCGGATGGCGAACACCGCCAGGATGGCGCCCATTAAGCCACCGCCCACCACCGCGAACGCCACACCCAGCCATGGGCTTCCCGTGACGTACGACCCGAGCACGCCGCAGAAAGCGCCGGTCAGGATCATGCCCTCGAGCCCGATGTTGATGATGCCGGACCGCTCGGAGAAGGCGCCGCCCATTGCCGCGAGAGCGATGGGTGTCGCCATTCTGATAGTGGCGGTGAGGTTGTTGATGTCGAAGATTACGTCAAGGATCCCCGTCATGCCTGCGTCCTCCCCCAACGACCTGCCCCTGCCGCCGCGGCCGCTTTCATGCCCGGACCCTTCCCTTCCCGCGCGTCCCGCGCGCAACGAACACGCTCGCGAGGGCCGGCGCCGCGACGAACAAGATGACGATGCCCTGCACGAGGGTCATCAGATCCGCCGGAATGCGCGCAAAGAGCTGCATGGACATGCCGCCCGACTGCAACATCCCGAAGAGGAGCGCCGCCGGCACCACGCCCCACGGCTTGTTCCTGGCGAGGACCGCCACCGCTATCCCAGTGAATCCGTAACCTGGGGAGAAGTTCGTGATGAACCTGTAGAGCGTCCCCATCACCACCGACGACCCCGCAAGGCCTGCCACAGCCCCGCTGATGACCATGGCGAGCACGATCCTCCCCGGCACGTTCACCCCGGCGTATTCGGCCGCCGTGGCGTTCCGCCCCACCGCCTGGATCTCGTACCCGACCGACGTACGCCTGAGAATGTAGTCGACCACGATCACCGCAGCCACACCTAAGACGATGCCCCACGACACCCGCGTGCCGGGGATGAGCTCGGGCAGCCTCGCCCCTACCGGCAGCACCGGCGTCTGGTCCACCGGCCCAGGCTCCTTGAGGTAGGTCTTCACAAGGAAGGTGGTGAGAAAAGTGCCCACGTAATTGAGCATTATCGTGGTGATGACCTCGTGCGCCCCCAGCTTCGCTTTCATGTAACCGGGCCCGGCAGCGAGCAGCGCGCCTGCGAGCGCGCCCGCCGCGAGCGCCAGAAACACGCGCACCACGCCCGGGACGGCCGGCCCCACAGAGAGCACCACGGCAGCGGACGCAAGCCCACCGACGTACAGCTGCCCTTCGCCTCCTACGTTGAACAACCCGCACTGGAAAGCAACGGCTACGGATAACCCCGTGAAGAGCAATGGTGTGGCCATCATCAGAGTGTTGGCCAGATTGTAGACGTTCCCAAAGGCTCCGTAAAAAAGATTGGTGTAGGCTTCGACGACGCTGTACCCCGAGGCCGCAATGAGAATCGCCCCTATAAGGAGCGCGAGCAACACCGCCACCGCCGAGTACGCCATGTCCGCCACGCCCGGCTTCATAACGAACCTGGCCACCTGCCGCAGGGCCGCGCCCGCCGCGGGCCCGACCTTGGTCCTGGCCTTGGTCTCGGCCTTGGCCCGGTCCTCCCCATTCTCGCGATGCTCGCGAAGGCGGTTGTCCGCCCGCTCGGCGCACCCTCCGTCCTCTTGCTCGCGCGTGAATCTGCGCCCCGCTTCTCGATCCTTCATGACGCCACACCGACCCCTTGCCCCGCCATTAGAAGACCCAGATCCCTCTCGCTAAACTCCTCGGCAGGCCTCAACGCGACGATTTGACCCTCGTACATGACTGCGATGCGGTCCGAGAGAGCCCTCACTTCATCCAGTTCCGCGCTTATCAGCAAGACCGCCTTGCCATCGTCCCTCATCGCCAGGAGCTGCCGGTGTATGTAGTCGGCAGCCCCGATGTCGAGCCCCCGCGTGGGCTGGGCGGCCACGATGAGGTCCGGGCCGCGTGAGAGCTCCCGCCCCACCACGAGCTTCTGCTGATTCCCGCCGGAAAGGGAGGCCACGGGCTGATCGAGGGAGGCGGCCCTCACGTCGAACTTGTCGACGATCTTCGCGGCGTGCTCGATTATCCTGCGAGGTTGCAGGATGCCCTTTACCGCGAACGGCGCCGATTTCTGCTCTCCAAAGATGAGGTTCTGAGCCACGGTGAACGTGTCCACTATCCCGCGCCTCAAGCGGTCGGACGGGATACAAGCGACGCCCATTTCTCGGATGCTCCTCGGGCCCAGCCGCGTGACGTCCCGCCCATTGAGCAGGATCCGTCCGGAGGTCGGCTTTCGCAGCCCGACTACGACTTCCTCCAACTCGAGCTGGCCGTTGCCCTCGACACCCGCTATGCCCAGGATCTCGCCGCTCCTCACTTGGAGGCTGACGTTGTTCAGCCGGGCCTTCGCCCCCGCGGTGCTCGAGCGCGCACCGGCACCGGCGCCGCCCCGCACCGAGACATTTTGGAGTTCCAACACCACCTTGCCGCCGGGGGCATGGCCCTTTCGAACCGGCGGGACGATCTGCCTCCCGACCATGAGCTCAGCCAGGTCGGACGGGCCCGTGTCCGCCGTGCTCAATGTGGCCACCCGCCTGCCGTCACGCAGCACTGTCACCCGGTCGGATATCGCCTGTGTCTCCTTGAGCTTGTGGGTTATGAAGATGATGGTCGTCCCGCTCTTCTTGAGCCTGCGCATGATATCGAACAGGTCCCCGGCCTCCTGCGGCGTGAGGACAGCCGTCGGCTCGTCCAGTATGAGCACCTTCGCTCCGCGGAGCAAGGCCTTCAAGATCTCGACCCTTTGCTGCTGGCCGACGGAGATGTTCTCCACGCGGGCGTCCGGATCCACTTTGAGCCCGTAACGCTCCGAGACCTCCCGTACCATCTCCCGAGCCTTCGCGTAATCCAGCAGCACACCCCTGCGAGGCTCGGCGCCCGCCACGATGTTCTCGGTGACGGTGAGCTTGCCCGCCAGCATGAAATGCTGGTGGACCATGCCGATCCCGTGCGCGATGGCGTCCCGCGGGCCCGAAAACGACACGGGTCTCTCGTCCACGTAGATCTCGCCGGCGTCCCTGCGGTAAAGCCCGAAAAGGATCTTCATGAGTGTGGTCTTGCCCGCACCGTTCTCCCCGAGCAGGCAGTGGATCTCCGCCGGCGCGACCTCGAAGTCCACCGCGTCGTTGGCCACCACCGGACCGAAGCGTTTGGTAATCTTCTCCATGCGCACAGCCCACATGTTCCGACGAACCTCTCTCCGATTTCCGGGACGGGGCAGGGAAGTCACCCCCTCCCTGCCCCGTCCCCGGCCTTTCCCTTTGTCACGTGCTCCTTGTCTCCGCGGCCGACCTCAAGCCCGGAGGAAGGTGTCCTACTTCTTCTTCTGCGCCTTCAGCCACGCGTCCACGTCTTGTATCGTCTCGGGGATCGTCAGCTCGCCCGAGATAACCTTCTGCGCGAGGGCGTCGGCCTTTGCGACCACGTCCGGAGGCACCAAGCTCGTGGTGTACCCAAGGCCCTTCTCGGCAAGGCCGAGCACGTGAGTCCCGCCCTTGAACTTGCCCGAGATGACCTGCTCGATCGCGGTGTAGATGGTGTTATCCACGAACTTCATCCCGTTGGTGAGGACGTTCTTCGGCGCGAGATAGCACTGGTCGGAATCGGCGCCGAGTGCGTAGCGGTTCGTTTCCTCCGCCGCCTTGATGACGCCCAGGCCGGACCTGCCCGCAGCTTGCCAAACGATGTCCGCCCCCTGGTTGAACTGCACCAGGGCAAGTTCCTTTCCCTTGGCGGGGTCAGCCCAAGCGCCCACGTACGAATACAGCACATTGATCTCGGGATTCACGTACTTCGCGCCCGCCATATATCCCGCGATGTTCGCGTTGATGAGCGGGATGTCCATTCCGCCCACGACCCCTATGACCTTGTCCGGGTTGATCCGCGGGTCGCCGGTTTTCGTGGTCATAAGGCCGGCGATGACACCGAGCACGAAGCCGCGTTCCTGTTCCTTGTACACGTACGAAGCGACGTTCGGGGCGTCGACCACCGTATCGATGATGGCGAACTTCTGGTTCGGGAATTTGCCTGCTACTACCTTCAACGCGTCAGCCTGGTCGAAACCGATGGACACGATGAGATCGTACCTCTTCGTCTGGGCGAACTGCGTGAGGAACGTCTCATACTCGGCTATCTGCTGCGGCTCGGCGTACTGGGACTCGATCCCGAGCTCCTTTTCGGCCCGCTTGAGCCCTGCGAAGCCCGAATCGTTGAAGGATTTGTCCCCGAGACCCCCGGTAGCGAACACCACCGCAACCCTCGCCTTCGGAGCGGCGGCACCCACCGACACCCCAAGCGCCAAGGCGAGCACACACACCAACGCAACGCCCCATACCTTCCTTGACCTTTCGGACACTGCCATGCCTGTTTACCCTCCCCCCAAGAACTGGCCGCGGCGGCACATGTTACCTGTAAGCGGCCCCTTTCTGGGCTCCGCCGCGGTATCCTTTGTTTATTCGCCATGCTAGCAAGGTTTCCTTCTGCAATACAGCCCGGACGGCCTGTTCTCCGCGGCCCGCCGCGCCCCTCGGGCGTACCTCAGCCTCTCGTTCTCTCCAGGCCGTACTGCTTTATCTTCTTGCGCAGCGTGTTGCGGTGCACGCCGAGCACCCACGCAGCCTTGGACTGGTTCCACGAGCACTGCTTCAGCACGCGGAGGATGTGTTCCCGCTCCACAGCCTCGAGCGACGCATTCGCGGCAGGGTCAACGGAAGAAGCGCCGGAAACGGAAGTCGAGGCCGCTGTGGATGTCGTTGCAGGGCCGGAAGCGCAAGCGGAAGCGGAACCAGAGGGAGAAGCGCGAGGAGGATCGAAAGCATTGGAGGGAACAGAAAGAGGGGCTGGACAATCGGGGAAGGCCGGCAAGGACAGCGTTGCAGGCGTGACCTGGCCTCCTACTCCTGCGCTGGTCAGGACGCCTGTCACTTCCTCAGGCAGGTGCTCAGGCATGATGAACGGTCCCTCGCCCAAGAGCATGGCCGCCTGAATCGCGTTCTTGAGCTCCCGCACGTTCCCGGGCCAATCGTACCTTGTGAGAAGGTTCATGGCCTGAGGCGACACCCCCGCAAACTCCTTGCCGAGCGACACGTTGAACTCCCTGATGAAATGCTGCGCCAGGAGGGGAATGTCCTCCTTGCGCTCCCTAAGCGGCGGCACGCAGATCTGGACCACATTGAGCCGGTAGTAAAGGTCCTCGCGAAAAGCTCCCTTCGCCACCTCCGACCTGAGATTGGAGTTCGTCGCCGCGAGTATGCGGACGTCCACCTTGACGGTGCTTTTGCCTCCAACCCGTTCGAACTCCTTTTCCTGGAGGACCCGCAAGAGCTTGACTTGCATGGACGGGCTCATGTTGCCGATCTCGTCGAGGAAGAGCGTACCCCCGTCGGCCAGCTCAAAGCGGCCCGGTTTCCTCATCTGCGCCCCGGTGAACGCGCCTTTCTCGTAACCGAACAGCTCGCTCTCGAGCAACGCGTCGGGCAGCGCGGCGCAATTGAGCTTCAGGAACGGGCCCGCACGGCGCGGGCTATTGTAGTGGATCGCCCTTGCCACCAGCTCCTTTCCGGTGCCGCTCTCTCCCACGATCAAAACGGTCACGTCATGGTTCGCAACCTTTCTGATGAGCTCGAACACCGCTCGCATCTTGGCGCTCCGCCCGACGATCTCCTGGAACACGAGTTCGTCCTCCAGCATGGTTCGGAGGCGCTCGTTCTCCATCTTGAGGCGTTCGTGAGCCAGCGCCTTCTCTATGGTAATGCGCATCTCGTCGAGGTCGAAAGGCTTCGAAACGAAGTCGTACGCTCCCTGCTTCACCGCTTCGACCGCTGTCTTGATCGTCCCGTAAGCGGTCATGATGATAATCGGAGCGTGCGGAAGCTCATTACGCAGGCGCGGGAGGATCTCGAGCCCGCTCATGTCCGGCATTCTCAGGTCGAGAAGCACCAAATGAAACTCGCGACCACGCGCAAGCTCCAGCGCGGCCCTGCCGGTGCCCGCCGCGGTCACCTGGTAGCCCTCCTCTGAGAGCACGGCCTCGAGCGTGTCCCGGATGCCCTCGTCATCGTCCACGACAAGAATGGAGGTCGTGCTTCTCTTGCCCCCCTCGCCTGTCAAGCCCTTCGCCTCCGTGCTCAGAGGGGTGTCAAAACTCGGCCATTTGCCCGAGGTGCCGGGTTTCGTCAGGGGCCCCGCTTGGGGCTTGGAGCGCGCCGCACACCGCCCGCCGTACGCCGCGCGCCCTGCCCCCCGGCAACACCGGCAGCCCGGCACCTACTGGAAATTGGGCCGGGACTAACGCATCGTCACTCAGTAATGCGGTAATGCGCGACGTCGCGGACCTCACAGACTATCAGCGGTGATGGTCCCCACCTCCACAGCGATGTAAGGCCTCACCGGCACCCCGTTGAAATGGTCGCGTATGGCCTGGATCGCCAACACCCCTATCTGCCTCGGGTACTGGACCACGTCACCATAGATCTTCGAAGCCCGGATGGCTTTGACCGCCTCCGCCGTGCCGTCGTAGCCCACCACGACAATGCGCCGCTTCACTCGCGCCGCCTCGATAGCTTGGAGGGCCCCGAGCGCCGAGTCGTCGTTTATCGCGAAAACCCCGTCGATGTACGGCATCATCATCAAGACATCTTCCATGACGGCGGTAGCGCGGCTTCTCTGGCCCCACGCCGGGATGTCCGCGACGATCTGTATCCCCGGATACTGCTCGAGATACTCGCGGAACCCGCTCACTCTGTCCATTACAGACGTGATGCTCGGGTGATTTATGATGATGACCTTGCCTGACCCGCCCAGCGCCTTCGCCATAAGCTGCCCCGCAAGCCGTCCGCCCTCGAAGTTGTCGGACGCGATGTGCGAGACTACGCTCCCGTAGCCGGACCGATTCGCGATGTCCACTGTGAAGACGGGGATCGAGGCCTTGTTTGCCTTCACGATGCTCTCGCCGATAGCGGTGGAATCGCACGGCGAGATGATCAAGGCGTCTGGCTTCTTGGCGATGAGATCCTCGATCTGACGGGCCTGCTTGGCCGCGTCGAACTCAGCATAGGTGATGTCCAATTCGAACCCGTACTTGCGCCCCTCGGTAACCAGGCCGTCCTCGAGTTCCTGGTAAAACCCGTGCTTGCTTGTGAGAAGGGACGCCGCTATCCGGCGTTTCGCAGGGACGGGCCCCGCCGCGAGCGCGCCCGTGCCTGCGACGAGAATGGCCATGACCGCAAGATCGGTCAGGAGAACCAGAATGCGAGCCCACCCGTGCCATCTCCGCATCACAGTATCCCCTCCCCCGCACCGATGCGCTCGAACCGCGTCGCTGGCCGGGCCTCCGGAGGAGGCCCGCCCGGCAGGTCTCTTTCGTAGTCTCGTCAAGTCACGCTCTCATGCCTCAGGGACAGGAGCTGCGCCGGTCACGGCATGATTCATGTCAGGCGACTCGCAGGCAGCGTTTCCCTGGTGATGGGAAGGAAAACCGAAAACGCGCTTCCGACGCCGGGCCGGCTTTCGACGGTTATCTCGCCGCCATGCTCGGACACGACCCGCCGGGCGATGGCGAGGCCAAGCCCGGTTCCTCCCTCCCTGGTCGTGAAAAACGGGGTGAAGACCTTATCGAGTTGATCCGCCGGTATGCCGACCCCCGTGTCACGGAAATCTATCCTCACCTTGCTGCCTGCAGCCCCTTCATGCCCTCCGCAAGTCGCCGTGGCCACTACGAGGATCCCACCATGGGGCATGGCGTCGATGGCGTTCAACATGATATTGAGGAATGCCTGCTGGAGCTTCTCGGGGTCCGCGAACACCCTCGGCAAGTCGGGCTGGTAACGCCGCACGATCTCCACCCGGGCTTGTTTCGCCTTCAGGCCCACGAGCGACACCATGCGATCGAGCACGTCATGGATGTCAACGTACTGCATGTCGCTCTCCCTCGGCCGCGCGAAACCCAACAACCTCTCCACGAGCTGGTCCAGCCTGTCAACTTCCCGCACGAGTATCCTTGTGAAGCGTCTCAGGGACTCGTCCTCCGGCACGCGGTCCTCCAAGAACTGCGAACACGCCTTTATAGCTCCGAGCGGGTTACGCACCTCGTGCGCGAGGCCCGCCGAAAGCTCGCCGACCGCCGCTAGCTTGGCCGCCTCGTGGACCTGCCGCTGAAGCTCCCGCAATTCTGTCACGTCCTCGAAGGTGACCGCGACACCGAGGGGTCTCTGGTTCCGGTCAAGGAGCACACTGCTGCTGGCTACAAGAGCAACAGAGGCACCGCTGATAGGCATCGTCGTCTCACACCCGCGCTTCGTGCGCCCTTGTGAGAGCGCGTCGTCTATGAGGGCCACGATGGCGGGGGTCGCTGCGAGGGCTTCCCGGTAGTCCATGCCGATGATGTCAGAGACCCCAGTCGGGCGACCCGCCGGCGCCGGGCCTCCGGCATTGACGTCCCGCCCACTGCTCGACCCGCAGGGAGCGTCCGACCCGCCCGCGGTCCCGCCGGGTGTGGAGGCGACGGGGGAAATGACGGCTTTGGCGCTTTCCCTGGCACCGTCCAGAAGCCTCCGGGCTGCCGCGTTCGCCACGGTCACTTTCCCGTCGAGGTCCACCGTGATCACGCCCGCGGGGATGTTCGCGAGGATGTCCTCAGTGTAGCTCATGAGCTTCTGGATGGTCTCCGCGCGGGCCTCGATCTCGGTGTTCGCGCGTCGCAGGTTTCCCATGTATTCCTTGAGACTACGCGCCATGCGGTTAAACGAGAGGGCAAGCCTCCCGATCTCGTCCCTGGACTCGAGCGCCACCTCCTGGTCGAGGTCGCCCCGGGCGATCATGTCCGCGGCATGGGCCAGCCTGCCTATGGGTCGCGTGAAAGCACGCGCGAACGACCAGGCGTAGAAAGCCCCGAACACGAGGCCCACCGCAGCAACGACCAGCGACTGGCGCGCGGATTGCCTCAGAGTCTCGAACACGCCTGCGGTGTCGAGGCCCAGGTCGAGCGCGCCGACCACGGAATCCAGCACGACCAAGGGCACTACCACCCTGAAAACCTGGTCGCCGCCGGCGTCACCTTCGGCACGACTCATCCCGGATATCGGCTGGCTCCCCACCTGCACGGCGGTGATGGGGCCCGAGAGAGCCTCCTCGACCCAAGGGTCCACGTCACGTTTCCCGATGTCCGACACGTGTGTGTGGGCAATGACCACGCCTTTCCGGTCCACGATCTTGAGGTAACGGACCCCGCTCGACCGCGAAGCCTCACCCGTGACGCGGCCGAGCCCCGAGCCCAATATGATGGCGTTCTCGGCGCTCAAGGCATAAGAACGCGCGAGGGCTACCCCGTCGCGCTGCATCTGCCCGATGATGCCTCGCCTGATCATGCCCATGCCGAGCATTGTAAGGGTGGAAACAAGCACTGCAAGGAGCGGAACGAGGTACAAGATGACCCTCGCCTGCAGGCTCGTGGCGCCAGGCAGCGCCTTTACGCGGAGTGGCTTCACCACGCCGACCGAAGCCCCCTGCCTTCTTCGGACGCCGACAGACTAGTTCGATTTTACGGTTCTTCGACTTCGACACCGCGGGGAACATTCCTGCACCCCGGATTTCCGCCGCGCGATCATCCGTTTTTTGTCTATCATGCGCCCTTTCTCAACCTATCGATGAGCACGGCCCCCAGGATGACCGCCCCAAGGATGACGTTCTGGCTGTACGACTCCACCCCCGCCAGGTTCAAACCGTTGTTGAGAACCCCCATTATGAGGGCGCCTATTGCCGTGCCCACCATGGTTCCCTTGCCGCCCGACATGGACGTGCCACCCAGCACCGTGGCGGCGATTGCGTAGAGCTCGTACGACTCCCCCGCGCCCGGCTGCCCCGAGGCCAAGCGGGATATGAGGATGATGCCGCCGAGGGCCGCGGTCACGCCGCTCAGGCTGTACGTGAACATCTTGACGCGTGCGACGTTTATCCCCGATAGCCTTGCGGCCTCCTCGTTGCCTCCAACCGCGTACACGTAGCGGCCGATCTGGGTGCGGGTGAGGATGATGTGAGCTATGGCCATCACTACGACCATGATGACCACCGGCATCGGAATCCACGGTCCGAAGACCTTGTCGAGGACGTACCCGCGGCCGATGAAATTGAACTGAAGCGGGAGGTTCCAAACGGGGCGGCCGTCGGAAAGCAGGAACGCAATTCCCCTGGCTGCTGTCATCATCGCGAGGGTGGACACGAACGGCGGGACCCGAAACCGCGTTATGGTGAAGCCGTTCACGGCACCCATGACCCCGCCTATCATGAGCCCGACGATGCACGACGCGACGATCGCTGGCGGGACTCCGACCACCCCGGGCAGTCTCGTGAGGAGCTTCGCCGTGACGATTCCGACCACCGCGAGGACCGATCCAACAGAAAGGTCCACGCCCCCGGTGATTATCACGAACGTCATGCCCGTCGCGATGCACGCGTTGATCGAGATCTGCCGCAGCACGTTCACAATGTTGTCAGGCCTTATGAAAAGCCCCTTCGTCCAGATGGTAAAGAGTATGCATATCCCGGCGAAGACCAGCGCCATCCCGTAATCTTCAAAAAGACGGCCGAGTCTCGCGCCCAGGCCAGTTCCGCGCCGAACGGTGACTACGCTCACTCTCGTGCTCGCGGTCGCGGTCGCCGTCGCGACCCTGCTCGTGCTCGTGGTCGTGGTCGTGCTAGCGCCGTGCCCATCGCCGCCCGCGCCGGCCCCGGCGCCCCCCCGCGCAAAAACCCCACACACCACCCCCGACGCCACCTGCGAGCGCAAGTCCGACACGACGAGTC
>JBLNCC010000054.1:0-11481 GCA_050260395.1 Betaproteobacteria bacterium | reverse complement strand
GCGTCCATCACAATCACCGTTCCTTCTCGGCCCGGTAACACGTGTAGAACACGTGTTGCCGGGCCATTCCCAATGTGTCTCCTTGTCGTCCGCCGGTTTGCTTCTGCCGCTTATTCTTTGAGGATTTCGTCCCCTTCCCTGGCGGCCGCGTCAAGCGCTTCCTTGGGCGTCATCGCCCCATACATTGCCTTCTCTATGTATCGAGAGAGGACGTCACGGATCTTCACCCACTGTGGTATATTGGGATTGCCACGAGCGCAGCTCATGCCTTTCATAAAGGTCTTGAGGTTTGCGTCATCCGCTATGAAGCTCATGCTTGCCAGGGACTGGCGAGGCGGGAGACTCTGCAGCGAGTCGCAGATCACCTCGATAGCCTTGGGCGAACTGAAGTATTGGATGGCCCGCCACGCCTCAGGTTTATGCTTGCTGGATTTCGACATGAAGAACCCGTTGAACGCGTATAGAGCTGCCTGTTTCTTGCGGGTGAGCGGCGGCGCGATCCTGATCTGTTTGTACACGTCCGGCGCGTACATCTTCACTGATGCGTAATCGCCCGGCACGGCGAAGAGCATCGCTACTTCACCCGTAGCGATGGATGGGACGTTGCCCTGCCCCATGTTTATGCTCGTGTCCGTGGTTTTATCTTTGTGGATCAGGTCCACGATGAACTGCAACGCCTCAACGCCCTCGGGGCTGTTGAAGGTGCACTTCGTGAAGTCCTCGTTGAAGAAGTCCCCGCCATTCTGCCACAAGAAGCACGCCCAGATCTGCGGCGGATTCACCCCGGTGGACGGCAGGTCCAAGCCCTCCCTGACGAGACGCCCGCCTTGCCAGATGGTCAACTTCTTTGCGGCATCGCGCAGCTCTTCCCATGTTGCCGGCGGCTTGTTGGGGTCGAGCCCCACTTCTTTGAACTGGTCGGCGCGGTACATGAGGAGCCAGCCCGAGCCGAAGATTGGTATCATGTATCGTTTTCCGAAATAAACCCCCGCGTCGAGGGTTACGCCGAAATCAGCGGCGTCTGACATCGTGGCTATGTAACTGTCGAGTGGCTCGACTTGCCCAGCCGAGGCGAACCCGGCGGTGGCCGCTTGCCCGTGCATGAAGACGTCGGGCGCGACTCCTCCGGCGAACGATGTCGCGAGCTTGGTGGACAGCTCGCCCCAGGGAACGTACGTGACTTCGAGATCGATGTCTGGGTTCGCCGCTTCGAAGTCGGGGATGAGCTTGCTGTCAACGGCGTCCATCATGGGCTTGGGATTGCCGGCGAACCAGAGGTTGATCTTGACTTTGTTCGCCGTTGCTCCGGGCGCTGCGATGCACGCTACCAGCGCCGCTACTACCAGCACTTGAACCAGCCTTCGCACCATGGTCGTGTGCCCTCCCTTTCAGTCTCACATTTCGGGTCCACGCATCTCTTTGCGCCGCCGGGTACCCGGCTGGCGGCCCGTAAAGGCTTTTCTATTTCTCCCTTCACTACCTCCCGTTTGCCTACGCTTCGTGTGCGCCTCCAGACGTGACCGAATGCCCGCCCTCGCATCACCTTGCGGTCGCTCTGTCGGCTCTTCCCGTTCTCATCACCTCCAATTCGCTCCTATTTCCGCAGGGAAGACACCTTTCGCCTCAAACTCGCCGAACACCGCCCCTACGGCCGCCTTCACGGCCTCGCTGCTGTAGTCGTACGCCGCAAGGAAACAGGCCATCTCGGGAACATGCCTTATGATGAACGGGTTGAATAGGCCGAGACCTATCACGGGCTTTCCCGAGCTGGCGAGCGACCTTGCCATGTCCACCTCTTCGGGGGTGAGATCCCTTCTCGTGCAGAAGACTATGACCAAAGCCTCAGCGCGTGCCTTTACACTCTCCAAATCTGCGGATCTCGCGGTCATTTCTACGCAGAGGGGATGTCTGCGCCTGAATTCCCCGAGCAGCACCTCACGAGCTGACTTCCACCGCTGCTGGTGCAGCTCGTCCTCGTGCGCGATGAAGACTACCCCGACTAAACTTGCCTCGGGCACGCGCAGGGGTAGTGCCCCATTCATGTCGCGGACCACGGTAATGGCCTTGCGGTGTACTTCTGCAAACAGCTGGCTGTGTGCCTCCACCTCAGCGGTACCCCGTGATTCCGCCGGCTTGCCTGGCTCGCGAGTCCGCGCGGCGTATCCGATTCCTGGCTGTCCAGACGAGAGAGGCACTAGCCCCGCCCGGAGTTTCAGGCTGAGGATCCGCCGAACCGCGTCGTCAAGCCTTGCGGCGTTCAGTCTTCCGCTCGCCAGCGCCGATAACAGTGCGTCGCGGGTCACCCGTTGAAGACGCTGATCATCCGCGGTGAGTAAGACGTCGATCCCTGCCGCCACGGCTCTGACTGCCGCCTCGCCTGCCTCGTAGCGGTCTGCTATGGCCTTCATGCTCATGAGATCGCTCAGTGCCACTCCGGGGAACTCAAGTTCGCCCTTGAGCAGGCCGGAGACGACGGCCGCGGATAGGGTCGCCGGGACCTCGAGGTCGCGCTCGATGGCCGGGAACGCGACGTGGGCTGTCATTATGGCGTCGATCCCGGCGGCGATGGCATGCCTGAACGGGACCAGCTCCACGGCATCGAGCCGCTGCCGGTCGTGGGGGACGACCGGCAAGTCAAGATGCGAATCCAGCCGAGTGTCCCCGTGCCCGGGGAAGTGCTTGCCGCAGCACAGGATGCCGGCGTCCTTGAAACCCCGCGCCATGGCTGCGCCCAGAGTCGCGACCAGGCACGGGTCTGCGCCGAAGGAGCGCACTCCTATGACGGGGTTCTCTGGGTTGCTGTTGACATCGAGGACAGGCGCGAGGTTCATGTTCACGCCGAAGGTTTTGATGTCTCTGCCGCTTGCGAAGGCCACCTGATACGCCAGCTCCTCCCGCCCGCGGGCGTCTTCCGAGCTCGCGGCGGCTATCGCATGGGCCCCGGGCGGAACCGGGACCTCGCTCTCCCACAGCTGAATTGCGGTGCCTCCTTCCTGGTCAACGGCAACAAGCAGACCTATGCCTGCTCCAGAGCGCGCCGCCGCAGCCTGCAGATCCTTGATGAGCGCTCTGAGCTGGTCCGGTCCCTCGATGTTTCGACGATAGAGGATGACCCCTCCGGGTCTGAACTCCCTTATCATCATCCTCGTGGTGCTGTCGAGCTCGCTCGAGGGAATCCCGATCATCAAGACCTGGCCGACCTTCTCTTCGATTGAGAGCGAGGACACAAGCCGTTCAAGATTCAAAGATCGCCCCACCTTTTCGGAGTATCGTGCGAACCTCTTCCGCGTCCACCTCGGTGATTGCGCGTCCCGTCCTGGCAGCGAGCGCGGCCAAGACGCCGGCTGCGTGCCCCGTCGCGAAGCATGTCGCAGTCACGCGGGTGGATGAATACGCTTCGTGCGTCGTGGAGATGCACCTGCCCGCCACGACGAGGTTGGCGGAGCCCCGTGGCAGGAGGCACCGCAGAGGGACTTCATACCCAGCCTCCGCCTCCATCGGCACGGTAATAAGCCCGTTGCCGTCCGGGTCATGGATATCGATTGGGAACGCCCCCATCGCCACGGCATCCCTGAAGCGCGCGCCGCGCACCACGTCATCCGCTGTCAAAACGTAGGAGCCCAATACCCGCCTGGACTCCCTGAAGGCCGTTTCGGTGGCTGTCTGGACCACGTACGATTCTGCGAACCCAGGGACATAGCTACGGAGAAACGCGTGTATCTCCTCTACCTGCCTTCTGGCCTCGAGCTCCGCCCAAGTCATGTCCCTCACATCAAGAGGATCCACCCCGGTTACGCGACTCGTGTTCACGATGACTTCTCCGGGGTGAGTGCCCTGAAAGAAAAGCACCCTGTCTCTCGGCACACGGAACCGCCCCTCCGCCGTTGCGTCCCTTACGACGGAGAAAAAGCCCGCGACCGAGAGATACGGTGCCTGCCGGAGGTCGGTGCCAGGATCAAGCTGAGCGAGCACGAAATCGTGCGGTTTCGAGATCATGTATTGCCTTACTTTCTCGATGTCTACGTTCGCGACCCTGAATATCATCGTCGCGGGCTGGACCAGACCGTCTGCGTCGCGCCCCATCATGGTTGGGAGGCCTGCCATGGCTGCGATGTCGCCGTGTCCCGTGGCGTCCACCACCGTACGGGGTTTGACGTGCGATGCGTCGCAACCGTGCCTTCCACGGTGGCGAAGCACGACCCTTTTGACAGTGAGTCCAGGTCGTTTGGTCCCGGGCCCAGCGCTTGCGTCCGCGTCCACGTTCGCTGCGTGAGCGTGAAGGATGAGTTGGATGCCTGCCTCCTCCACCATTTCCTGGAGCACAAGCTTGAGCTTCTCAGAGTCGAACGGTGTCACTGATGCTGCAAAGCCGATGGTATCTCGCACGTGTCCGGGTGAGCCGGCAACCCTCACGAGACGCGCGACGACTTCTTCGCCGATGCCCCCTACGATCTGGCCTTTCCTGCTGTGGAACGTCATCATGGGTGAGACGAGCCCTGCCGCGAGCATCCCGCCGAGGAACCCATAGCGCTCGACGAGGACCACCGACGCGCCCTCGCGGGCGGCCGCCACAGCTGCCGCGACCCCAGCCGGTCCGCCGCCGACGACCAGTACGTCCGTTTCGGTTACGTTGTCTCTTGATTCATGAGTGTCTCGTTGTATGGAACTCAATGGCGCCTCACCACTTTCCACCGAGTCCTGACCACGCAGCCGCGATCATCTGAGTTCCTCCCATCGGTTGTCGCAGGGTTGTTGCGGCTCATCGAGGCTCGCGATCGCCTTGCGGAAACGCTCGACGCTCTCGCGAACCGTTTCCGGTGTTTTCCCAGTGACGACAGCGCCTACCATGATCCCTTTGGCGCCCGCGGCGGCGAGTTGGCGGACTTCTTCAGGTCGGATCGCTCGCTGGGTGGGAATGATAACGGGGCGGCGCACGGTATCGCATAGGCGAGTGTACGTAGCCACGTCTTTTAGGGACAACCGATGGCCGTACGTGTCTGGGTGCATGACGGATGCCTCGAACACGTCGAACCTCATGCCAGCCAGAGTCGATATATCCTGAGAGGTATACGTGAAATCGGCTGCCACCATCTTGCCGATGCCGTCCACGTCGAGACAGGTGGGGGAGAGATGGTGTGCGTAAGCGGAAATGAAGTCGAATCCCATGTCGCGCAGCACCTCGACAAGCCCTGCTTCAACCACGGAGGAGTCTCCGCCGGGCACGATCCCGACCGGGACGGGGGACGCGCCGGGTGCCTTTACCTTGCATACTTCGAGCACCGCGACCAGCCGATCCCGCTCCTCGTCGAGCGGCCCGAAGGAGGTGCCGCTCGCCCTGTGGTGCACGTTGATATGGACCTTGATGACATCGGCGCCGCCTTCGAGCGCCGCTCTCGCGAGCGCGGGGTCATTTGACGGTAGCGAGGCGACGAGCGTGAAAGGTTGAGTCTTCAGCAGCGTGACAAACCGGCTCATTACTGGTGATGCCTCCTCATAACAACAAGAGCGGATCCAACAGCACGCTCATGCACCGGGACTCGAATGTCCGCACGCTATGGCCCAAGCTCCTGCGCGGGGCGGTGCTCGCTCAGCGCTCGATCCCCTCACCAGGAGACATGGACTTGAACCTCGAACGTGCGCTCCCACGGCAAGCGCACTTCGAAACCGACACGGCTGATGTCCGGCCAGATCACGGCCGTATTCAGCTCTTGGGCCTCGTCGGACGTTGCGAGGCCCGATAGGAGCGGCACGGGGCGGCGCGAAAAGAACCGTACATAGAGGTCCCGGGCCAGCGTGACGAGTCTTTCACGGACCATGGTGTCTACCTCCCCGTACGGCTCGGGCCGTTCCAGCTTATGAAGGTTCACGCCGGGAACCGACGCGAACCGGGAGTTTACTTCCGTCCGCACGATGGACTGGTAGAGCCAGTCATCCACGAGCCGCTCAAAAAGAAACCCACAGAGCGCGCCGAGGGGCCCTGTGGGCGCGCCAAACCCGGGACCAGCGAGGCCCTCGCCCGATTCTCGTCCTCCTGCGTCCGCGTCGCTGGCCCCGCCTTTACCGTTGCCGATGCCGGCCCGCAGCGATCGAATGGCACCGGACTTCAACGCCGCGTTTGCCGCGGCGAGGACTGCTACCACGGTTCCCACGGAGTTGCCCGCCGTGTTCCACGCGGAATATCCTGCGAGTCGGGCGACATCCACGTTGTTGAGGAGGTCGGCCATGAACGCCTGGTCTGCGCCATTGGGCCGCGCGATGTCCAGGACGGCCGCGGGCACGCCGGCCTCTATAGCGGACCGAAGGCGCTCCAACGCGTCGGAACGAGAACCCCCGTTGCCGGAGCCGTCACCGGAGGGCGCGCCGCTGTGGCCGCCCTCGTCAGCATCGGGGCTGCGCGGGCAATTGACCAGGCAGAGACAGTCCAGCTCGCGGAGGGACGCGTCGGGCGAGGCGACTTCGCCGCCCGCGACGGATACCTGGAGCCGGATGTTCTCTTCGATGGGCCGATCCTCGAACAGGGCCACGTTCCGCTCAGCCCCAGGCGGCGTATACAGAAATCCAAAGCGGGGGACAAGGCCGCGGCATTCGTTTATCGCCCTGGCCACAAGGAGCATTCCGGCTTCGTCGGTCCCGGCATAGATCTTCACCCGGTCCGAAAGGCCAAGCGCGCGCACCCTGTCGCGCAGGACCTTGTGTTCCGTCCTGTGCGGGCCGAACACGTGGGCGTCTTCCTGACAGAAAGAAAGGAAATCGATGACTCCCGCGTTCACAAGGTCCAGGGAGAAAAGGTTGATAGCATGATTGCGCGCCCTGGCCTGTCTGTATCGAGCGAGCACTTCCGCGGGGACGTTTGCCGAGAGCCGATCCTTTTCGGCGAGTTCCGCTTCCGAGCACAATCCCAGCGAAGCCTTGTCCTCAAGGATGTTGAGCCTGTGGACCATCTCCCAGTGCCTGGCTGATGTGGCGTCAAAGCACGTAACGGATAGCCTCATCAACACGTTGAACGCGAGGATGTGCAGGCACGGCTTGGCATTCTTGATGCTCGCAAGCGCAGTCACCCGTTCCCGCGCGGTACCGTACCCTGGTTCCGGAGAGCGCGAAGCGATGAGACCGCCGTACGCTAGCATATCGATGGAAGCCACGAGCATGTCTAGTTCCGGTCCCATCTCCCTGAGCCAGGAGATCACGCCTTCAGGCGAGCCCGGGGTGAGGAAATGGCCTAGTAACCACGCTGGGGGCGTCACAAGGTCTTCACCTGCGATGCGCGCGACCGCTCCGGCAAACTCCCTGGTGCATGGACGATCATCGAGAGGGACGAACCCGATCTTCAAGCGCCACCACCTCTGCCTCCTGACCTGTCTCGCAGCAACGAGTGGACTCGCGCACCACGAGGGACGGCTGCAGGTAGATCTGCACTGGTCCGGTCATGTTGCGATTGAGTAGGTCGACGAGAGTGCGGGCTGCAAGGAATCCGAGCTGCAACCTATCCACACGCACTGTGGTAAGGCTTGGGTAAAGATGGGCCGCAAGCTCCAGGTCACTATAGCCGGCCACCCCGACGTCCTCGGGTACCACGAGGCCGTGCGCCTTGAGCACGCGGATGACCCCGGCAGCCATCCAGTCTGTCGCGGCGAATATCCCTATGCGCCTGCCTTTTCTGCGAAGGCGAGGCAAAAGCTGGACCGTTGCCTGCGAGCCGGCCTTCTGGTCGATACCGTTCGTCAAGATGACGTTGTCGTCAGGGAGACCCGGGCCGCGGTCGTGGAGCGCCCTGCGGAAGCCGGCAAGCCTGTCGGCGAACGTGAGAATAGAAATGTCTCCGCCTACGAAGTAGAATTCGTCGTAGCCGCAATCGACGAGGTGCCACCCGACGAGCTGTCCCCCGGACACGTTGTCCGGGATGACCGCATTACACGGTGCGGGGTCTTTGAGGTATTTCCCTATGAAGACTGTGGGCAGCCCGCACCCGAGCAGCGACTGGATGTATCCTTCTTCAATGGGGATGCCTCCCACAATCAGTCCGTCCACCCGCTTCTCCTTGACAATCCTGGGCAGATCGTTGGAGGAACCTGGCGGGGCCGTCCCCATGACCGTCTCGACAACAAGGTAGTGTCCGTGTTGCTTGACGTACCCGACGGACCCTCCGACGACCTCGCTGAAGAAACTGTCTGAAGACAAGCCACCAAGAGGGTTCGCAATCACGGCACCTATCGCGAAGCTCTTCCCTCTTACGGCACCGGACGCGGGAAAACGATAGCCTTTCTCCTCAGCAAGACGCTGGATCTGGTCTCTCCGGGTTTGGCTTATCCTCGGATTCCCCGAGAGGGCGCGGGACACCGTGGAAGGGGACACTCCCGCCATGCGAGCAAGCTCACGTATGGAAACAGGCATAACCTTAGCCTCCTGTAACGAGACCGTCCCAATATAAGGGGGACGCTGCAAGTCCAGTCGCCCGGCTCGCCCAGCCGGACGGTACCATGAGATCAAGTTCGCCTGGGGGTGAACGCGCACGCCATGCGCAACAGTGCCAACGATGGATCGCCGTCCCGTCTTTGATCGGTCAGGCGAGATGTCCCGCGTGCCTTTGCTGCGAAGGCCAGTCCGCCATGAGCCACGAAGGATTTCTGTAGATAGCTTTCGAGCTCGAACCCTCCGATCCTCTCGCTTTGTGCAAACGCAGCGTGCAACGTGTTGCGCGCTGCGTATCCCCTTATTGACACACGGCATATACAGGACTAACATGGTCCTGTAAGCGGCACGAGGTCTTGTTACCGTGAATGGAAAGGAGCCTTCTATTCCAGATGGAGTTCATCAGGAGAAACACTGACTACGCGCTGCGCGCGCTTTCCTACATGGCGACCCATCCCGCGGGGACGGTATTCCGGGTGTCCGAGGTCGCCAGGGCTGAGGGGATCCCTGAGGGATTCCTGCGCAAGATCTTTCAGAAGTTGGCGGTTGCGGATATCGTTGCTGCGCACCGCGGTCCTCGCGGCGGCTTCTCGCTGGCGCACGACCCCGGCGAGATCACCACTCTTGAGATAGTCGAAGCCATTCAGGGGCGGGTCGCGGTCAACCGCTGTCTCCTCGGGCGCGACGCGTGCGAGCGCTGGGATGTCTGCGGGCTGAGGCATAGCTGGGTCGGAATCCAGGAGAAGTTCCTGTCGTTCTTGAAAGACGTCACCTTGAGGTCCCTCGCCGAGCAGCGGACAAGGCCGGAGCCATAACCACAAAGCGTCATGCCAGGAAAGGAGCGTGACCGGAAGGCTGCGCGACAGCGAGGCGGTGGAACGCACCGGGCGGTAGAGACGGCCGGCAGTCGGTTCGGACGGCATCGAACGCCGCATCGTCGCGAAGACGCGGGCACTCAGCATGTGACCGCCGGAACCTCGCAGACTGAAGCGGGATCTGACGCGCAACATCTGGCCGGCCGAGGCTGGCGGGCGACGTCTGACCGGCTGAGGCTGACGGGCGGCACCTAACGAACGGCATCCGAAGGGCGGCATCAGACAGGAGGAGGAACACCCGCCGGGGGAACGTCCGGCGCAGGAAACATCTGGCGCGGCGAACATCCGGCGCAGTGAACGCCCGGCGCTGGAAAGGGAGGCGCCGGAGTTCTCCGAAGAAGCCGCGGGAGAGCACGCCGCGCAAGCGACGGTCCAGCCGAAGCAGCACATCACGCAGCGCTGTTTCCTGTGCGGGTCCAGCGAGGGAGCCGAGGTGCTCATGCTGTGTCACTTCAAGGGCGACAGCCTCTGGGTGTGCGTGCGGTGCCTTCCCCGGCCCATCCATGGGTGAGCTCCGCGAAGCGAGCATACGTTCCCGTTTCCTGGCAAAACCTATTCAGGGCACCATCACAGGCGCTCTGCTCGAGATCCACACGCGACGCGCTCGAGCCGCGGCTCGAACTCGGCTCCTGTGAAGGCCCCGATGTTCATCCGACTCGAAAACGCCAGGAAGGGGAGCGAGCGCTGTATGGCAGGGTTTCCAAATCTCACAAGCCCGACGAAGATCGGGAACATGGACCTCCGGAACAGGATCGTCATGCCACCCATGGTCACCAACTACGCCTACGAGGACGGGTCGGTCACCGACAGGCTCCGCGCTTACCACGCGGAGCGCGCGAAGGGAGGGGTGGGGCTCATCATCGTGGAGGCCTCGTTCGTCCACCAGTCCGGCAAGGGATTTCAGAACGAGGTCGGCATCCACTCGGATAAGCTCATCCCCGGCCTTCGCAGCCTGGTGAACGCTGTCCACGCCCACGGCGCGAAGATCGCCATCCAGCTTTACCACGGCGGCAGGCAGACCACCTCCGCCGTGACGGGCGAGCCGCTTCTGGCCCCGTCACCGATACCGGACCCCACGAAAGGCGAAACGCCTAAGGAAATGTCGAAGGACGACATCGCCATGATCGTGCGAGCCTTCGGCGAGGCTGCCCGCCGCGCGAAGGCCGCAGGCTTCGACGCCGTGGAGGTTCACGGCGCCCACGGGTACCTCATCAACGAATTCCTGTCCCCTTATTCCAACAAGAGAACCGACGAATACGGCGGACCCCTCGAGAACCGGCTGCGCTTCCCGCTCGAGGTGGTGCGCACCGTGCGGCAGGCGGCCGGGCCCGACTTTCCGGTGCTGTACCGGATGAGTGCTGACGAGAAGGTGCCGGGCGGGCTCACCCTGGACGAAACGAAAGAGGTGGCCAGGCGCCTTGAGCGTGAGGGCATCAACGCACTGCATGTCTCGGCGGGTGTGTACGAGTCCGCGGTGTGGATCATCCAACCAATGTCGCTGCCGCGCGCGTGCCTTGCGGACCTTGCGAGCGGGATAAAGTCTGTCGTGAAGATCCCGGTCATAGCGGTGGGTCGCATCAACGACCCGGAGGTCGCGGAAGGGCTGATTGCCCAGGGTAAGGCCGACCTTGTTGCCATGGGGCGCCAGCTTCTCACGGATCCGGACACACCGCGCAAGATCGCGGAGGGACGCGTGGACGAGCTCCGGAGGTGCATCGGGTGTTGCCAGGGCTGCATCGACGAGCTGTTCCAGGACCATCCCATAGGGTGCACAGTAAACGCCAGGACGGGGTTCGAGACCGCGTTCACCCTCGCCAAGGCTCCGGCCGCCCGCAAGGTCCTCGTGGTGGGCGGTGGACCGGCCGGGATGGAGGCCGCGCGCGTAGCGGCGCTCCGGGGCCACCAAGTCACGCTGTGGGAGAAGGGGCCTAGCCTGGGCGGTCAGCTGCCGCTTGCGGCGACGCCGCCTCAGAAGGGCGAGATCGCCACGTTCAGAGAGTTCCTTACGAAAGAGATGGGCCGGTTCAAGGTCAATGTCCAGGTGAACAGGGAGGCGACCCTGGACGCCATCCGCGCTGAGAAGCCGGATGTGGTGGTGGTCGCGACTGGCGCCCGTCCGGCGCGCGTGAACGTGCCTGGAGCTGACCGACCCGGTGTGGTGATGTCCTGGGACGTACTTACCGGCAAGGCGGCCGTG
>JBLNCC010000053.1:0-4874 GCA_050260395.1 Betaproteobacteria bacterium | reverse complement strand
TGCCGCACGGACAGATAGGGCCATTGGGATCAACTGTGGTGTGTCCGATTTCACCGTCGCCCCCACGCTCGCCCCGGTACAGCTCCCCGTTGAGGATGAGCCCAGCGCCTATGCCGCGGCCCACGTTCACGCAAATGAGGTTCCTGCGCCCTCGACCAGCCCCGAACCTTGCCTCCCCCAAGGCCATCGCCCGCGCATCGTTCTCAATCCAGCACGGGAGGCTGAACTCGCTGCGGAAGAGGTCCGCAACGGGAACGTTGCTCCAGGCCGGTATGTTCGGCGCGAACACTGACACCCCGTTCACCACGTCGGTCAGGCCCGGAACGCTCACCCCTATTCCCGCGACCTTGTCTCGAGCCGAACCGGCCTGTGACTGGGCTTCACGCGCCGCCTCCAACACACGGGAGACTATGCCTTGTTGGCCGACACCCACATCCAGGTCCATTTTCACGCGAGAGACCGTGCTCCCCTGGAGATCCGTCACGACCGCGATAACCTTGCTTACCCCAAGATCCACCCCCGCAAGGTAAAAGGCTTTCGGGTCGAACTCAAGGAGAACGGGAGGCCGTCCGCCGCTCGACTCTCCCAAACCTATCTCTCGCGCGATCCTGCACTTTATGAGCGTCGACACAACGTTGGAGATCGTAGCGGGAGTCAGACCGGTGACCCCCGCAAGCTCAGCGCGGGACATGGGGCCCTTCTCTCGAAGGACCTGAAAGACCCTGAGAGTGTTAATCCTGCGGAGAAGCCTCGTATCGTCCGCTTTCATGGGCAGCGATCCCGTCCGCCTCTCGTACCCGGTCCTCTCGAACACGGCTCACCGTCCTCGTCACGTAACAGCCGATCGAATGTTTCTCAAAACCTTAAACTAAGCGCGCGGACCAACCCGGCTGGCTCCGGGCTCGCCTGGCGCGGCGGGCCCAACAATGCAGCTCTCTTCAAGGTGAATGCCCCAGTCTCGCGCGTATCTATTCGCCAAGCCCCCTATAAATCCTGCCGTCTTTCATAAAGCTCTAAACAAAACAGTGCTTTCCTTGGACTAAGGAAACGCCCATCACACTCAGAAGGGCAGGAAATCCGCCTCGGCCGCGAAGAGCTCCTCAGCCATGGCCCTGAGCTCCGCCGGCGAGCACACCGCCGCGCTCAGCGGGTCGAGCATCATGGCGTGGATCGCCGCCTCTCGGTCGCGCTCCAGCGCGGCCTTGACCCCGAGCTCGTAAACGGCCACGTTCGATTGACACAGCGCCGCCAGTTGTGAAGGAAGTCGCCCGAAACGGCAGGGGTGGTAGCCAGCGCTATCAACCAACACCGGCACCTCCACGACCCCGTCGGAGGGAAGGTTTTCGATGAGCCCCCTGTTCAGGACGGTGCCGTGGATCACCGCCGGCCGATCGAAGAGATGGGCTTCGATGATAGTTGAGGCATACTCGTGGCTCCGGGCGAGGTCGTAGCGCTCTTCGCCGGACACAAGGCGCATGGCCCGGGCCTCGTTGTCCTTGCGCCATTGCGGCCAGTTCCTGGCGTAAAACCCCGAGCCACCGAGATACCCTTCCCGGCAGTACTTCTGTATGAGATCGGGACGCTTACGGAAGTACGGCACGTACTCGGAGAAATGCCCGCTTGACTCCGTGACGAACGCGCCGAAGTGCAGCATGACCTCGAAACGCACGGGGTCTCGCTCGTATATCGTCGGATCCTTTGCCTTCTCCCGAAGCACCGGGTACATGTCCCGACCGCCGTGTTCGAGCCTCGTGAACCAAGCCATGTGGTTGATGCCGGCGCATTCCCAAACGAGCTCTTCGTAGGGCACACCCAGGTAGGCGGCGAGTTGCCTGGATGTGTTCTGGACCGAATGGCAAAGCCCCACGACCCGCAGCTTACTCGTCCGCACCGCTGCCAGCATCATCATAGACATGGGGTTCGTGTAGTTCATCACGAGAGCGTGAGGGCAAAGCTCCTCGGCGTCACGCAGGATTTCTACCCACGCCGGAATCGTCCGCAAGGCTTTCATGACCCCGCCAGGGCCAATGGTATCCCCGATGCATTGATCGATCCCGTACTTCCTGGGTATCTCGTAGTCGAAACCCACCGTAGCCACACCGGAGACCTCGATGGTGTTGATGACACAGTCAGCGTCACCCATAACCTCGCGGCGCTCCACGGACGAGATCACATCCCAGTTCTTGCCAGTGAGCGACACAAGCTTCTCCACCAGTTTGCGAGCGATCCCCAGCCTCTCGGCATCGATGTCCACTAACGCGAAGGCCCCGCCCCCAATGTCCGGAATGAGGAGGATGTCTTTCGCCAGCTGGAACGTGAAGGAACTGCCCGCCCCAAAGATGACTACCTTGGGCTTCGACGCACCGTGCATGTGACTCCGGGCACCTCCTGTCAGTACTCCGTGACCCCCGTGAACGTGAACCTCTTCACTTTCACCGCCGGCGCCACGACGCCACCCAGCGAGTACAGGGGAAGAAGTCTCGTCCTCCTTGAGATGAGCTCCACGCCGGAGAGCGCGCCGAGTATGCTCTCGGTGAACCGGAGGTTTTTCACGGGCCGCACGATCTTGCCGTTTTCCACGAGGAAGGTGCCGTCCCTCGTCATGCCTGTCAGTAGCGATTTTGCGGGATGAACAGGATTCGTGTAGTGAAGGCGCTTCACGTAGATGCCGCGCTTCGTGGCCGCGATCATCTCGTCCAGACTAGAATCGCCTCCAGCCATGAAGAGATTGACAGCGAAGGGCTCCGCGGACGGCAGAGGCGATGTCGCGTGGCCCGTGGACCGCTTTCCCTCCCGCGCGGCCGTGAACGAATCATACACAACCCCGCGCGCAACGCCCTCCTCGATGAGCATGACTCTCTGTTTGGGCACACCCTCAGCGTCGAAAGGCAGCGGCACCCCGCGGGGGTCAAGGCCGTCATCCCAGATCGTGATGTTCGGCCCGGTTATCCTGCGTCCGATATTCCCCGACATGAAGCTGCGGCCTTCCTGGAACGCGAGCGCACCGAACCCCATGTAGGACAGCATTTGAACCATGTCGGCCACCGCATACTCCTCGAAGATAGCTTCGTATTCACCGGGCTCGATGCCTACAGGGTCGGCGTCAGCCAGGCATCCCTTCACCGCCTCTTCCGCGACTTCGTGCGGATCTATGGCCCCGACACTCACCGAGAAGCGTTCCGCGTAGCCCGAGCCGGTCGCGGACATGACCACCGTGAGAAGGTTCGCACGGGTGAACCGCGTCTCCGCGAGAAGCCCGCGTGAGTTCACGACCATCATCTCGTGTGCCGCCGTGGAAAACGAGCCCGAAGCCACAAGCCCTTCTTTGGTCGCGAGCCCGCAGATCTCCGCCACCCCTGCAGCCCGCCGCTCCGGCGAGCAGGACGCGGTCTCTTCGGAATACGCGTTGACCGCAGCGTACTCGGCCGGGCCAGGCAGCCCCGGAAACTCTGGGTTCTCAGGCTGCACCTCTGCGATGCGTTCCGCCCGCCTTACCGTGGCCTCGACCGACTCCCGGTCCAGGCTCGTCGTGGACGCAACCCCCACCCTCTGGCCGAACACCGACCTCACCAGCACGTTCGTGGTGCGTTCCCCGGCGTTCTGATGGATCTCGGAATTGGCGAAACGCGTGAGGTACCTCTCGGACGTCTCGACGGCCACTTCAACCTCGTCGGCTTTGGACGTATTCAGGACGATGTCGGCCACGCACGCATGGTCTCTACTCCGGAAAACGGCACCCTTCGCTCCTACCATCTCCCAACACCCACCCTCACGTTACGGAATCTCGCGGGAGGAGACCCGTGACCGACGTGCGCTAGCTGAGGTGGCTCGCCTTTACCGCAATTCGGAACGCCCCAAAGATGCCACTCTGCCCGGCTCCCGACCGCGTCGCAACTTCCCCAAAACTCAGGCGCTATCCCGGTGTAAGTGGGATTCTTAACCATCTGGGTGATGGCGCCATCCTTAATGAGGTAACCAACCTCCGTGCCGAACTGGAAGTTCAAGCGCTTGTCGTCTATGCTCCAGCTCTTGTTCGTATCGAGGAGGATGCCCTCTTTCGTATCGCGGATCATCTCGTCGAGCGTCCAATCCCCCGGCTCGAGATTGATGTTGGTCATCCTGATTATCGGCATCCTGTGGGGACCGTCGGCACGCATCGCGCCGTTGCTTCTCTCGCCCAATCTAGCTGCGGTTTCCCTAGATGTGAGGTAGTTTGCGAATATCCCGCCATCCACGAGCGGCGTCCTTTGGGCGGGAACGCCCTCGTCGTCGTACCCGAAACTCCCGAGCCCTCCCGGGATAGTCGCGTCCGCGGTGATGCTCACAACGTCCGACCCATACCTGAAGTTGCCCTTCTTATCCGGCGTCAAGAAGCTCGTGCCCGCATAGCTCGCCTCTGTGCCGAAGACCCTGTCCAGCTCCGACGGATGCCCGCACGACTCGTGAATCTGGAGGGCCATCTGGTTGGTTCCAAGGATGACCGTGGCGGTCATAGAAGGGCACTGGGGCGCGTCCAAGAGGTCCCCCGCCTCCCGTGCGACTCTTTCCGCGTGGCCGGGGAGGTCGAGAGCCTCCACGAACTCGTATCCCGCGCACGCGAAGTCCCCGCCGAACGCGGCCGGATATGACCGCCTCTGCACGTCGCCTTGGCCCGCGGCGAACGCAGAGATTCCGGCGCCGCTCTCGACCCTTTTCTGGTCGATCACCGCGCCTTCGGACGACACAAAGGTCTTCTCCTCCTGAAAGAAGCTCATCGAGGCGGTGGACACCCTGACCCTCTTATCTTCCCGGGCCAATCTATCAGCGTCAAGGAGCAGCTGGATCTTCTCGTCGATCGGCACCTCGAACGGGTCCATGCTGCACGGGGTGACGTG
>JBLNCC010000052.1:0-35401 GCA_050260395.1 Betaproteobacteria bacterium | reverse complement strand
GGCGCGCTTCGCCAAAATCCGGCCTGTCCAGCCAGTGGCCGGATTTTGACACCCCTCGTGCAATCACCGGCAGCCCCTCCCAAAAGTCGGGAGCATTTTTGCAGCCTCACTTAGCTGTATGCCGCCCGAGTCAGGTCACAGGATCCCCACCTACTTTGCCACGATCCTTCCTTCCACCTCGGGCGCGATCTTGCCGGCCTGCCGTATGTAGTTGGCCATCACATCACGCAGGAGCTCACCCGACGAGAACACGACCCTCGCGCCTTTGAGCATGTCGTACCCGTCCCCGCCGGCAGCCGTGAAATCGTTGGTAGCGACGGTGTAAAGCTTGTTCGGGTCGAGCCGGGCTCCCCCGACTGTCACTGAGGTCACGCGCTCACCTACCGGCCTAGACGGGTCGAACTCGAATTTCAGGCCTGAAACCTGCAGGAACCCGCCGAGTTCCTTCGGATACGCGCTCACGGAGTGCTCCAGCGCGGCCTTGATGTTTGCCCCGGTCACCTCAAGCACCACAAGGGTGTTGTCAAACGGGAGCGTTGTGAAGATCTCGCCGACGGTGATCGGACCCGCGTCTATGGACGCCCGGATGCCCCCTCCGTTGGTGAGGCCGATATCAGCCTGCCCGGCTTCGCGCATGATGTCCGCGACGAGGTTACCAAGGTTGGTCTCACGCGTGCGCACGTTCGAGCGCTCCCCGTCGAGCGGCACAAGGGACTCGCCCACGACCACCGACAGCTTTTCTTCGAGCTGGCTACCATAGGTCGAGACAATGGTGCTCACCGCCGGGTCATCAGGCACGTCGGCGGCCGCTGGCAGCAATTCGCCGGAGAACGCTACGACTTTCCCGCCCTCCACCGTGACGTCGAGCCTTCCGAGATCCTTCGCGTACTCGCCAGCTTGAACTATGATGGTGTTTCCGACTTTCTCAGGCTTCTCCAGCTTCGTATGGCTGTGCCCGCCTACGATGATATCGATGCCAGGCACCGCGGCGGCCAGCCTTTTGTCGTCATCATACCCGATGTGGGTGAGGGCGACAACGAGGTCCACATTCTCCTGGTCGCGCAGGAAAGGCACCATCCAGCTTGCTATCCCTATAGGATCGATGAACTCAAGGCCTTCGACGTTCTTCGGATGGGTTGACGTGTAGGTATCAAGGGGCGATAGACCAAGGATGCCGACACGGATGCCGCCCACCGTCACGATGAGCACTCCGGGAAGAAGCGCGCGTCCGTCCTTCTCCTGGATGGTATTGGCCGAGAGGAACGGAAAGCCCGCTTCCTGCGCCCTTTCGAGCAACACCGGCTGGCCGTAGTTGAACTCGTGGTTGCCCACGGCCATGGCTTCCACGCCCACCGCCTCCAAGGCTTCGACCATGGGCTTCCCCTCGAACAAGTTCACTATGTTGGTGCCGTGTATGGAATCCCCCGCGTTCAGGATGAGGACGTTCTTGCCCTCTTTCTTCACGACGTCCTCCACGAGAGTTGCCAGTTTGACCACGCCACCCATCGCTTGGTCAGAGCCTGACGGCTTGGACGCTTCAAGCCTCCCGTGGATGTCATTGCTGTAAAGGATGACGATGTGACCGCTTGCCGACTGCGCGGCCATAGCGGGCAGAACGCATACCAGCGAAAGAAGGAATACGAGTATTCCGACGCACACAAGCCTCCTGGAACGCACTGTAAACGAAGACATTAGCACCCCTCCTACGCGAGTATTGGGAACTCCCCTATACGTAATTCTGCGCAGGAAGGATTTCCCCTTCAGATCCTTGCGCGAACTCTCCGGGCGCCGGTGGACGACAAAGCGCCCGTAACTAGCCGTGGCCCGTGAAACCCGCGGAGATGGGCTCATCTGAGGATCCATGCTGGGCTGGCACACGTGAGATGCGCGGATGGGCGGAGAAGGCAACCACACGAAGGAGCACAGAAAAAGATGGTCGGGGCGAGAGGATTTGAACCTCCGACCTCCTGCGCCCAAGGCAGGCGCGCTGACCAAGCTGCGCTACGCCCCGAATCTAGAGATAGACGTGATGCCTTTTCAACTTCAGATTCTACAGCAAACATCCCCGAAAGTCAAAAGCCGGCCGCCGGCAGGCCGAGGTGTTCGCGAATGGCCGGAATAGCGGCCCTGAGAGCTCTCGCTCTGTGACTGATCTCGTTCTTCACCTCGGAGCCAAGCTCCGCAAAGGTCTTGTCGTATCCGTCGGGGACGAACACCGGGTCGTACCCGAACCCGCCAAAACCGCGAGGCGCCGAGATTATGCGCCCTTCGCACGCGCCCTCGGCGGTCCGGACACGGCCAGTGGGGGACGCCACGGCCACAACGCACCGAAAACGCGCGGTCCGTGCTGGTCCGGGCACATCCTTAAGAAGCGAAAGAAGCCTTTCGCGGTTGGCCTTGTCGCGCGAGGCTCCACGTGGAAGCGCCTCCCCTGCGAACCTCGCCGACCTCACCCCCGGTGCGCCGCCGAGCGCGTCGACTTCGAGCCCGGAGTCATCAGCCACGGCTACCTCGCCTGCAGTCTCGGCCACGGCGAGAGCCTTCTTCTTCGCGTTCTCCTCGAACGTCTCGCCGTCCTCTTCAACATCGCCCAGCCCGGGGAAATTCACGCACGAGAGGACCTCCACGGCGCCGAGCCCGACCGACCGCAGGATGGCGCGCATCTCCTCCGCTTTGCCGGGATTTCTCGTGGCCAGGACAAGCCGGCACAACTCAACGCCCCACCTTTCCCGCAAGGTCGCCGAGGACCTCGCGCTGGATGCCGACGAGCGTGTCGATTGCGCCCTTGGCGAGCCGGAGCATCCTATCCAGGTCCGCTTTGGAAAATGGGTTTCCCTCCGCGGTCCCCTGGACCTCCACCAACTTGCCGCCCCCGGTCATCACCACGTTCATGTCGACGCTCGCGCGGGAATCCTCGTCAAAGGAGAGGTCGGCGATGAGCTCGCCGTCGACGATGCCAACGCTCGTGGCGGCGACGAAATCCTTCACAGGGATAGACTCGGCCGGCGCCCGTCCGGCGGCGCGACCGGCGCCTTCTTCGTCGCAGGCCGTCGCGTCGTCGTAGGAAAGAAGCGAAAGAGCCTCGACGAGCGCAACGAAAGAACCTGTAATAGCGGCGGTCCGCGTGCCCCCGTCGGCCTGGATCACGTCGCAGTCGATCCACACCGTGTGCTCGCCGAGGGCCTCAAGGTCCACGACGGCCCGCAGCGCCCGGCCTATCAGCCTCTGGATCTCGTACGTCCTGCCAGACTTGCCTTTCGTAGCCTCCCGAGGGTTCCGCTCGCTTGTCGCCCTCGGCAGCATCCCGTATTCGGCAGTGACCCAACCCTTGCCCTGCCCCTTCAGGAACTGCGGCACTCGATCCTCGAGCGTGGCTGTGCACACGACCCGCGTGTCGCCCACCTCTATGAGCGCCGAGCCCTCGGCGTATTTCATGTACCCTCTCGTAATCTTGACCGGACGAATCTCGTGGTTCGCTCTGCCGTCTCGTCTCGGCACCTCGCGACAGCCTCCTTCAACCCCCGGCACGTTCCTCCCGCCCGCCTCCCCCACAGCCCGCCTTTTTTGCTTAAGAAGAGACTCCTCAGTCCTTGAGAAGAGGAGACGCGTGGTTCAGCTTCCTTGCAGCTCCGCCAGGTCTACCCTGGCTACAGGCGGGATCCGGCTCCCCAGTAGTTTCTCCGCCACACGCGCAAATCCTGCAGGATCGCCGCTGACCGTGAACTCGTCGGGTCCCGTCCGTAAGGGGCTTGCGAGGCCAAGATCATCTAGAAGCGCCGACACCGTCTCCACGGTCTCGCCCGCGGGATCCACTATAGCCACGCGCGGTCCCACGATCCGCCTAATCCCGTCCACGAGGAAAGGGTAGTGAGTGCAGCCGAGCACGAGCGTGTCGATGCCTCGTTCCACGAGGGGGGCAAGGTATTCACGGAGGGCGTTCATGGCTTCCGGCGAATCAGCCCGGCCGGCCTCGACGATGGGGACGAGCAGGGGGCACCCCTGGGAGACGATCTCCGCGTGCGGCAATAGCGCCCTTATGGCCCGCTCGTAAGCGCCACTCCGCGCCGTCCCCTCCGTTGCAATGACCCCGATCTTGCCGCTGCGCGTGGCCTTCGCCGCGGCGCGCGCTCCAGGCCGCAAGACTCCCACGAGGGGCAGGTCGAACTCGCGCTCGACTTTCTCCAAAGCCAGGGCTGAAGTGGTATTGCATGCCACGACAACGAGCTTGGCCCCGCGTTCCTTAAGGCAAGACACGATCTGCCTCGCGAAGGCCTCTATCTCGAAGGCGGGTCTTCCGCCATAGGGCACCCTCGCGGTATCACCGAAATACAAGACGCGCTCGTTCCCAAGCCGGCGCCATACCTCGCGCACCACGGTAAGCCCGCCCACACCGGAGTCGAATACGCCAATCGGCCGTCCGTCCACCGGGGTCGCCTCCAACACAACGTTGCGATGCTTATTATACGCATGCGTCAACCGTCATCGCAACCCTGGTAAGCACCATGTTTGAGAGGCCTCGCTCTTCCAGCATAGGGGTAAAAGGGTGCCGGGGTCCGTGAGGGCTTGGGATGAAAGGAAATCGACCGCCGCGAGTCTCAACCGGCGGGACCGGTCAGGGTCACTTGGACGGCGACGGCCCACCCGGCACGCGTGGGGCGGGCTCGGGTTTCGCGTCGGCCCCGCGGTCCGCGACCCGGTAGCCCGAGGAAAGCACGGTCTCCGCTATCCTCGTGATGAGCTTCACCTGATCAGGAGACGCGCCGGCAACGAGAGCCAGGAGGTCTTCGACAAGGGATTCGTCATCCCCCGTGGATTTCACCAGCAATGCCGGGTCAACCTGTAGGGCCTTGGCGATGGCATCGAGGGTCTTGACGGACGGGGTTCTCTGGCCGCGCTCGAGCTGCCCGATGTAACTCACGTGAAGGCCGGTGAGCTCTCCCAGCTGTTCCTGGGTCATGCGTCTCAGGCGGCGAAGTCTCCTGATTCGGCTGCCGGTATGCTCGAAACCCCCGTCCAACCTGCTCACCTCACACATCATATTACCGGCCTGTCCAGGCGAAGTGAAGAAGCGCCTAGTGTAGACTGCGCCCGCCGACGTATGCGTGCTGCGCGTCTCGGCGTTCAGCCCGTGCGCGTCCCCTGGGCAGGGCGGGCTGGTAATTCACCGCGCGCTCCGCCGAGGGATGCCGCGCCGGTGTGCCCAGCAAGGCCGGCCGCATGCGCACCCCGGGATGGCCCCCATCTGCCCCTCTTCGATCACTTACCAAACGGAAGAGGAAATTGTTGAATGGAGTCGAAAGAGAACCTGGCTGCAGTCGAATGGTTGGAGGCGCAACGTTGAAACCTGGAAGTTCCGCAAAGACGCGCCTGTTCTCGGTCTTTCTCGTTGTGACGGGGCTTCTCGCATTGTCCGCGCGCGTGCTCGCGGCTGTGCCCGCGTCCGTGTCGACGCCGGCCGACGCAGGGCAGGAGCCCGCACGCGTCGTCGGGGTGAACTACGCCGACGTCGACGGACGCGGGACGGTCACGGTGTCGCTCGCAGGCCGTGGCGCGGCGACATGGAGGTCGTTCGTGCTGAAGGACCCGCCGCGGCTTGTCGTTGACATCATTGGTGCGGTGCTGCCCTCCCGCCCTGAGCCTCTCGCGGTCGCCGATGGAATCATCGACAAGGTAAGGATCGCCCAGTTCAGCTCGACTGTGGTGCGATTGGTGGTCGACCTTTGCCAGGAGTCGGCGTGCACCATAAGCCAACCCGAGGAGGACCCTCATCAAATCGTTGTCGCGTTTCCGAAGCGCATCACCGGGATAGAGTTTAGCGAGGCGGACGGACGGGCCGAGGCCATCATTAAAGGCAGCGGAAAGCTCGGCTACAAGACATCCGTGCTCATCGATCCGCCCAGAATAGTGGTGGACCTCGCGGGTGCGGTTTTGGTGGGCAACCCTCCTCCGATGCCCGTGTCTCACGCAATAGCCCGCCAGATCCGGGCAAGCCAGCATTCGCCGGACACCGTACGAGTGGTTGTGGATCTCGTCAAGGAAACGACATATTCCGTGTTCACATCGTCCGACAGGCCCGGAGAAGTGGTGGTGGATTTCGGCCATCGGATTCTGGGCGCGGATTTCGTCACAGGCCTCAAATCCACACGTGTAAGCGTGAAATCCACGGGCTTGCCGCCTGTCAAGATCACGCGCCTCACAGGCCCTCACAGAATCGTGATGGACTTCGACGATTCCGTCTTGGACTCGCCCGACTCCACTATCGAGGTGGGAGACGGCACGGTTGACAGGATACGCCTGGCTCAATTCGGACCGATGACCGTGAGGGTCGTCGTGGACATGCCTTACTATGTGGGCCACTGCGAAGCACCCAGAGGACCCGGGCCGGACGGGACGTGGGACGAGACCGCCGTTGAGATCACGCGCTCCCCGCTCTACCAGAAGACGATAGCGGTGGATCCCGGACACGGCGGAACTGACCCGGGGGCCATCGGCTCCACGGGCCTGCAGGAAAAAGCCGTGACCCTCGACATTGCGAAACGCCTCGCCGCCATGTTGGAGGAAGCAGGAGCCAAGGCCGTCCTCACGCGAGCTGACGACGTGAGCGTCTTCCTGCCGGAGAGGGTGAAGATCGCGGCTGACGCGCGCGCGGACGCCTTTGTGAGCGTGCATGCGAACGCGGGCAGGACCGACGAACCCGCAGGCACGGAGACGCTGTTCTGTTCGAACGTGCCAATGAGCAGCCGGTTGGCCCAGCACGTTCAGGCGAGCCTCGTCAAGGAGATCGGTCGCCTGGACCGAGGAACTCGCGAGAGGCCGGACCTCTACGTGATTCGAGAAGCAAAGATGCCATCGTGCCTAGTCGAGGTGCTCTTCATGTCGAATCTCACCGAGGAGTTGCTCCTCATCGACCCGGCTTTTCGAGAGAAGGCCGCGCGCGGGATAGCAAACGGGGTCTGGAATTACTTCGAATGGCGGTTGGAGGCCGGCGCCGACGGCGGCGGCGTGATGGCACGGCCGGAGAAGGCCGGGAGCGCCGACCCTGAGCAGGGCAGCGCCGACGGCTGTGCCGCCGGTTGCGCCAGCACAGCCCCAGGGGACGGAGCCGAGGCTCGGGCCGGAACCGGGGCTGACGCCGGAGGCGAGGATGGAGCGGGAGGCGACACAGGCGTAAGGAATGGGCAGGGAAGTTGAGCTTGACACATTACTCGCACTCCGCCTGGCCGGGCGCGACTAGCTCCGCGTACAGGTCTTTCGTCCGGCGGGCGATCGAGTCCCAACTGAAATGTGCCTCCACGCGCCTACGACCGGCCTTGCCGAAGGACCTGGCGAGGTCGGGGTTAGCTAATAGAGTGTTGATCGCCTGCGCGAGGGCCTCGGGATCGCCGGGCTTGACCAGGAACCCGGTCTCGCCGTCCACGACGACCTCAGGTATTCCCCCGACGGCCGACGCCACCACGGGAGTCTCGCAAGCCATGGCTTCAAGGTTGATTATGCCGAACGGCTCGTAGACTGACGGGCAACAGAACACGCGGGCATTCGTGTACAGTTCGATGATCCGGTCCTTTGGCACCATTTCCCGGATGAGCACGACGTTGCGCTTCCCCTCAGCCCGCTCCACAACCTCGCGCTCGATCTCCTCGGTATCGGGGGCCCCAGCGCACAGCACGACCTGCACGTCATCGGGCAAATACGTCACGGCGTCCAGCAAGTGGACTATCCCCTTCTGCCTGCTCATTCTCCCCACGAAGAGCACGTAGTCGTCGCCTATGCCATACCGTCTTCGCGCGTCGTTACCACGCGTGGGCTTATACTCGTCTGGATCGATGCCGTTATGGATGACCCGGATGCGGTCCTCGGGAATCGTGTAGCATTTCAGGATGTCGTCTTTCATCCCCTTTGAGACAGCCACGACCCTGTCGGACGCGAGCACGCCCGTGCGTTCGATCCACCGACTCAGCTTGTAGGCTGAGCCGAGCTGTTCCTCCTTCCACGGGCGAAGTGGTTCAAGGCTGTGGATGGTGGTCACGAGCGGCTTTCCGTAAAGCTCCTTCGCGTAGAACCCCGCCATGAAAGTGTACCAGGTATGGCAGTGAACCACATCGGCTGTGACCGGGTCATTCACCATCGCGAGGTCCGTCGAGAGAGGCGAAAGGACCTTAGCGAGGCGCTTATCGCCGTGTGTGGTCACGAGATCCCAAGGCCTGTAGGCCCGCACCGTCAGTCCACCAGCACCAGAAGGCCGCTCGTCTCCGAAGCACCTCACTTCCACCTCCATCAATTTCGCCAGCGACCGGGACAGATGGTCAACATGGACCCCCGCGCCTCCATACACGTTCGGCGGGTACTCGTTCGTCATGAGCGTTACGGATAGCTGCCTCGCCATCTGATTCATAGCCCCCCTGTCCTTGCCTTCCCGTGACCGCTACGCCGATGCCGCGCCGTTCCCGCTCGATCGCTCCCATGGGGCTTGTTTCACGGCAACCCAACGAGGCTCCCGAGCTCGTCCATGCAATCCAGGACCCCCGCAAGAGGGATCTCCACCCAGGCGGGGCGGTTCCCAAGCTCGTATCTCACCTCGTAAAGCGCCTTTTCCAGTTTGAAACACGTAAGAAGGAGCTGAAGGTCAGTGTCCTTGCAAGGCACGAGCCGCAGCGGGCCGCGGTTGGTCTCACAGAGGTAACCTCTCAAGAATGAGCTTCCCGCGCGCCGGCTCCATGTCCTCGCCCTCTCGAAGAGGCCGTCTGACAGATCCCCGGTCCCGTCGCCGTCGTGCTTCCCGTCCTCCCCGCGCGTGGCGCAAGCCGCAGAGTAAGCAACATAGTCGAAGGACCGCTGCATCCCAGCCACGTCGCGAAGAGGGCTGGCCTTGCGCCTCCTCTCTTCAACAGGCCGAAGCGGCTCTCCTTCGAAGTCGATCACGACGAAGTCCTCGTGCGCGCCTCCGCCGTCCTCACCTGTCCTCAGGAACTGGCCGAGGTGCAGGTCACCGTGGATGCGAATCTTCCTTCCAAGGTCACCGGAGGACATGAGAGCGCGACACGCGCGTTTCACGAGCGCCACGAGGTCGGGCCCGCGTCCGGATACGCCTCTGATTCTTCCGAGATGTCGCGGATCGTATCGTTCCTCTGCCAGCCGGAGGGCCTCCACCGACTCTTCCACCGCGGCAACGAGGTTCACCTCCAGGGCGGCGATGTCCGCGGCGCCGAATTCCTCGGGAAGAAACGAATCCTCGTCTATGCCACCGGAAGCACGGTGGAGCGCGGCGGTGATCTCGCCGAGCCGCGCCTCTCGGCTTTCGTCGGGGCTTGTTACGTAAGGCTCCGTGCCAGCCACGAAAGCGGAGGCGTCCGCAAGAAACACGCGCCATGCCTCGCCGTGGTTCGGCACAAACCGCTGCACGAGAAGGACTGGGAAGGATGCTCCGTCACGAGCGTGGTATACGGCGTACCCGGTCGCGGGAGGCGTGTGACTGAAGCCCACTCTCGTGAGACTCACGTTCATCTCGAGGTCCGGGGATGTGCCCTTCACCATTCTGCGGTAAACCTTGATGACATGCGTGGAATCCACCGCCACCAGCGTATTCGTGGATACGTCCGGAAGCTTCTTAGCCGCGCGCGCCGCGGGCCTCAAGGCCCGTTCCACGCTGCGGAACTCGAACACGCCCTCCGTCGCAGGAAGCGAGACCCCTTGGTCCACACAGCGCAGCACCGATCCGGCAAACATCGCAGTGCCTGTGCCATCGCATACGAGCGCCCGGTACCCTGGGCCCGTGATCTCGGCGAACGGCTCGTCCGGCAGCTCAGCGCCATCGAGAGCGACGACCATCGGAACATTGTACAACTCCGAATCCCGCGCGCCCCTGCCGTCAGGCTCGCGGAACCAGACCTCGAGCACACTTAGAACGCAGAGCATGACGTCGTTCCGGGCAAGCGTCGCAAGGTCGCGCACCTTGACCCCGTCGATCGGCACGTCCTTCCGTTGGAGCCATCTCACCCGCGTTAGCCATTCACGGGCAGACCTCTCTACAACGATGTAGAGCTCGTCCGGAATATCCTTGAAATCTCGCCCTGTAACGTGCGCATCCGGCATTCTTCCGCCCTCCATGCGGCGACTCCGTCCCGTTGCACTCTCTTCCGCCACCGGCCACCGGGTCTCCAGCTTCCGGCCCGGCAGGCCCGCGGCAGTATGTTACGCGATCCCTGAGCGGATGAGCCTCGACCCCTGCACTGCAGACGCCGGTCTCTCCGCGCCTCGTGGGACGTCCAATGGGGTCGTCACGGTGGCTCACTCATAGTGTTCCCAGTTTCGTTCCGCGCTGCGTTGTTACGTGCTGTCGAAACCTGTCGCCCTATCGGCCGTCGTTCCGTGTTGGGATTCGCTGCCGCAGCCGGAGCTCAGACCACGCCCACTCTTACCAGCGTATAACCCCTCGTCCCGAGCCCGATCCGCTCGCCGTGCCTCAGCTGCACGGTCCAGTCCACCTCCGGATAGAGGGCGGCAAGCTTGTCCGAGCGAGGATCGGCGTGGGCAAGGTGGTCTATGGCCGACCCCGGCAGAGCGTGCGCCTGGTTCACGAGATCAGCGGAGGCGGCGTCTATGGCTACCGGGTCTCGCGAGGCAAGGATGCCGATGTTCGGCACTATGGGCGTGTCGTTCCACGCATAACAGTCGCACTGGGGAGAGACGTTCATGACGAAGTTCATGAACCCGCACTTGCCCTCCTTGGTCTTCACCACGCCCAGCGCGTACTCGGCCATCTTCTCCTGGAGGCTTCCCTCCTCCCCTTCCTTCCATTCCACCCTGATGGCTCCGTTGTTGCAGGTTATCGTGCACTCCGCACACCCGATGCATCGCTCCGGATCTATACGAGCCTTGCGGTCATCGCCAACGGAGAGCGCACCGGTAGGGCACCACTTGACACACCTTCCGCACCCCGTGCATTTCTCCGGGCGCACCGCAGGTCTGAGGCCCGAATGCTGCTCCTGTTTGCCGCTGCGGCTCGCCGAGCCCATCCCGATGTTCTTGATGGCTCCGCCGAAACCGGTAGCCTCGTGGCCTTTGAAATGCGACAGCGCTATCATCGCGTCCGCTTGGGCGATCGCGGCGCCTATGCGGACCTCCTTGAGCCGTACGCCGTCGATCCGCACTTTCATGTGCTCGTGGCCGGTCAGGCCGTCGGCCACGATGAAGGGAGCTCCGACCGTCGCGTAAGTAAAGCCGTTTTCCAGGGCGGACACGATGTGGTCAACTGCGTTCGACCGTCTCCCCACATATAGCGTGTTTGAATCAGTGAGGAAAGGCCGCGCACCCGCGGCTTTCACCTTCTCGACGACTCTCCTCACGAGTGGCGGCGGAATGTAGGCAAGGTTGCCGGGCTCACCCACGTGCAGCTTGATGGCAACGAGGTCATCCTTCCCGAAAAGCTCAGAAAACCCAGCAGCGTCGAACAGCATGCCGACCTTGTCCATCAAGGAAAAGCCGCTCTTCGTACGCATGTTCGTGAAGTATACTTTGCTCGACACGTCGCTCCCCCCTCCAAAACCTCAGCGGAACACGCGGTGGCCGGCGCCGGAGGCTAGCACGCGGTGACGCTATCGGGCTTCGTGCCGTATCTCAACCACGCTACCGCCTGTTTCACCCCGAGCAAAACACCCATGCCCAACCCGAACCCGAAATACGCCCACGATTGCTCGTACATTCCGAGAAACACGGGCAGCGACACGCAACCGAACATGGAGCTCGCGTACTTATGCCTCGTGAGAACGTACGAGGCGCCCCACAACGCAAGGAGATAAAACACGGAAGCCGCCGACAGCACGAGCAGTGTGCCGATGCATGTTGCGAGGCCCCCGCCTCCGTGGAACCCGAGCCACACGGGCCAGTTGTGCCCCACCACCGCGAACAGGCCTGCGATGAACGCAGCCCACGGCAACTCGGGCGCGGTGGCCTTCGCGATAAGCACAGCCAGGATCCCCTTGCCACAGTCGCCTATGCCCGCAAGAAGCCCGGGGATGAGACCTGCCGATTTCACCACGTTGGTCGTGCCGACGTTCTTCGATCCCACCTTCCTCAGGTCGATCTTCTTGAACGCCCGCGCAGCAAGGTACGAAAAGGGAATCGACCCTATCAGGTAGCTCAATGCAGCTATGGCAAACGTTCTCACCGTCCGCTCACCTCCGAGGCTGGTGCAAGCCCAGAATTGTCTAGCGTTACCTTTTGGTTTTTCGTCGCTTGATCCCGTTTTCCTGCTTTGACCGTCGCCCCGGCTGCATCCCCCTCCTGGATCGCTCGAGACCTGATGGTGACACCGAGGGCGTCCAACACACTCGTTATCCTATTGTAGATCGTCGACTTGTCGGAGCCCGCGAACAGGAGGCCCACCGCGCGCGCCTCGGCATCCACCAGGACCGACCCGGAATCACCCCCCTCGGCCATTGGGCTCGTCACAATCTGATCCCTGAAAGTGGCCGTGACGTTGCCGGAGTATACCACCCTCACCGTCGTGTCCACCGACGTTATTTCGCCGGTCGTCACCCCGGTTGTCCGGCCGCTCTTTTTCACCGCCATCCCAAGCTCCGGCTCAGTCACGCCCCAGAGCTCGCCGAGGTCGAGGATGGACGGTTCGACGGAATCCAGGCGGAGAGGCCTGGCAAGCGCCGCGTCCACGGTGTTCGCTTCGAACGGGAAGTGCCTCATCACTATCTCGACGCGTGCTGGCGTCCCGGTGGCACGCAGCCAGTTGTTCATTGCCCTCTCAGCAGCCCTCGAGGCCATGCAGGCAGGCACCCTCCCGGACATATGAATCGGCACAAATCTTTCCAGAACAGCTATGCAGTCGCGCTCGACCGTCCCTCCATCGGCGGCCCCCGGCTGGACGATTGGGTCGCCCACCTTTGCCCTGCCGTCGCGCCCGGAAGTCGCGTTCGCCAGCACATGGTTGCATGAGAGAATGAAAGGTTGGCCGGTCTTCTTGTCCCACACGACCGCCCCGAAGGTGCCGGCCGTCGTCAGGTAGTGCCCTATACTCACGCCCGGCCGGGCCGGACGCATCCGCTCCAGCCTGCGGGCCCGCCAATCCGAGGACGGGGTGTCCGCCGCGCCGCTCAAGCTTTCCTTATCAGCGCCCGCACCAGCGCCGAGGAAACGTATCTCCCCGACCTCCACTACATCAGTGGGGATCCCACGCACCTCGGCGGGGACCATGTCCTCAGCCTCAAGGACCCTTCCCGGAACCTTCTCCCTCACGAGGACCACGATGCACTCAGCGGAACTGCGCACACCGGCTGTGGCCTTGTATCCACGCCCCACGCCCACCACGTTCGGCAGGCTCATCAGCCTCCAGGTCGTGTCCTCGAGGACACGGGATATTTCGGCCATACTGAATCACCTCGCCACTCAGAGGAAAACCGGGGCACGAAAACCCGGCTCAGGTTCCTAAGTGAGGGTGCATTAGTCCTCGCCCCTCTTCCAGTAGTTGCCGGGTTGCCGTTGTTGCACTCGGGGACGGCGCCCCAAGCGGGGCGCGCTTCGCCAAAACCCGGCGTGTCCGGCCAGTGGCCGGATTTTGACACCCCTCGTGCAATCACCGGCAACCCCTCCCAGAAGTCGGGAGCATTTTCGCATCCCCACTTAGGCGGACAGGTGCATGCGCACCACCGCCGCCCCGGCGTTCACCACGCCTGATCCTTGTTGGTCTGGAGAGAACCCCGACAGCTTTGTGGCTGTCCGGCACAGAACCTCTCGAACACCATCCCTCGCGAGGCCGGGAGAGACAGAGAGGAGCAAAGCCGCCGCTCCCGTGACATGAGGGCATGCCATGGACGTCCCAGTCAGGCTCTTGTAGCCGCCTTCCCTATACGTCGAATAGATGTCTTCCCCTGGGGCCGCCATCGCCACCTGCTCACCCGAGTTGCTGAACGACGCAATGCGGTCGTCGCGTGTTGAAGCGGCCACGGCGATAACGTTGGGGTCGCGGGCCGGATAAAGCACGTTGTCGCGCCTGCCGTCGTTGCCGGCCGCGGCTACCATGATGATGCCTGTCTGGGCCGCTTTCTCGATCGCCATGGCCAGGGCCTTGCTGGAATCGACCGTCCCGAAGCTCATGTTGATGATCTGCACGCGGTTCGCAATGCACCATTCCACACCCTGCACGATGTCGGATACCTGGCCCTGACCCCTCGAGTCGAACGCCTTCACTGCGTAGAGCCTTGCTTCTGGAGCCACACCCACGACCCCGAGGTCGTTGTTGGAAGCGGCGATGATGCCCGCCACGTGGGTGCCGTGGCCGTTGTCGTCGATCACGTTCGCGGTCTCGTTGATGCAGTCGAAGCCGCCATCGATGTTGGCTTTGAGGTCGGGGTGGCTCATGTCGATGCCGGTGCCTAGGACAGCCACACGCACTCCCCTGCCGCTGGCATGAGCCCATGCCTCCGGCGCCTGGACCTTCGCGATTCCCCACGGGACTATCTGCTGGCGCGGCCGCGGGCGTGGTCTCGGAACGAAGAAGCAAGCGCTGTTTATGGAAATGACGAGGTCGTCCTCAACCCACGCCACTTCGCCCGCGCGCGAAAGGAGGCCCATGGCCGTAGCTTCCTCGGGGAAAACGCACGCAGCGCCATTGACGATCGGCAGCTGCTTTTTGAGCTTTCCTCCGCACTCCTCCACTATGGAACGGACCCTGTCAGGGTCCACATCGGGCTTGAACAAAACGATTTTGCGGACGGGCCGGGGCCCTGTCTCCCGCGCCCCCTGGCGCAGTCTGCGCGCGAGAGCAGCAAGTGCCATGAGGTAGACGGCATAACTCGGGAGCATGCGTCTAGTCCTCCTTTATGGCAGACTTCGGTGACGTTAAATGATATTCCGAACGAGAGGGGGCGGTGAGTCAGAGAACCATGCGCCGCCGCGCCCCGCGCAGAAGGGCCTCGGCCGTGGAGGCCGAAGGCCCTTCGTGCGAGGAGGCTGTGAGTTGGTACCGAGGTCATGCTCGCCGGGCATAGCTTGCGGCGAGCGTCGTGGAGAATGCCACGAGCTGCGGCAGCAACAGAACGAACAGGAGTATGATGATCCACCAGTGTTCGAGTTGCTGTACCACCTTTTGCTCCTCCCCGGTTCCCCGACTTCACCCGCCCGCCGGACGCGTTACGCGTTCTTGCTCCACGGGAAGAACGGGAAGAAGATGAGGAACAGTGGGATGAGCAGGACGAAGAGCAATATGATTATCCACCAGAACTCGAGCTCCTGGGTCATGAGAAGCCCCCCTTTCCTCACTTTTCATGAGGTTCCACACCGTCTAGCTCGGGCCCACCCCGGGCCGCCCCGCCGGACGGACCACCGGATACTCCCGTTGCCCTGCCTCCCCGCATGCAGGCACTGATGAGATCAGGCCTTCTTGCTCCAGGGGAAGAACGGGAAGAAGACCAGGAACATCGGGATGAGCAGGATGAACAGCAGTATGATTATCCACCAGAACTCGATCTCTTGGGTCACCTGTCATACCTCCCTTCGTCTCCGTGCGCAGGAGCGCCTGAAGGACCCACCGTCCTTCGTGCCGAACGACCTCCCCGACCGCGCGCGATCGCTCTGAACGACCCCCTGCCTCGCTACTATCATATGGAGCGCCGCGCGGGTTTGCTCCTCGCCCCGGCGCCATCGGCCGTCCCGTCGGTCTGTTCGCACGCTCATCCAGCGCGTTCGCGGACGCCTAGCCCGGTGCCCCGGGGTTCGCCGCAGGCCGTCTTGAGCTGCACGCGCCATCACCTAGCGTCGGTATGCGGGCCCTCCGAGAACGGCAGGCCATCCCCGGATACAGGTGGAGGCGGGACGGCTGGCGACGGAACGAAGAACGCGAGGATCGCGGCTATCAAGAAGAATATGCTGCCCAGAAGGTCGAGAACGTCTATGATCCTATCGAGACTGGTCTGTTCCGCGACCCTTCCTCGCAGTCTTTTGAGGAGCACGTCGCGGTCACCTCCTCAAAGGCGACCCTCTCCAAGGCGCGAGCACCTCATCCCTCCCTAGCCCTCGGCATGCGGGACGCCCGCATCGGCATCGTCCGCGTGCGACGAGAGAGCATCCTTGACCTCCGCAGGCACGTCCTTTGCACTCAGGTCAGCGACCGCCTGGAGAATCACGCTCACGAGCTGGCGTCGGGTTTGCTCGGGCATCGAGGACAATAGGCCATGGGCGATCCTCGTCAGCTCCACGGGGTCGAAAAGCTGGGAATCAGAGTAACCGAACCCACTCAGAAGGCCCTTGAGCGTCTCTTGGCGTTCAGGCGAGATCCCTGCTTCACGAAGGATCCCCGCAAGCGACCCTCCCTGGTTTTCCTGAAGACCCTTGCGGATTCTAGCTGCAAGCTCCTCCATGTCGTTCGCCATGTGCGTCATGTCCCACCTTCCCGGTCTGGTGCTTCCCGCACGGACCGGAGTACTATGGCAGGGTGGTGCCCTGCGCTGATAGATCGTATTCGGATCGGGAGGCTTTGGTGAAGAGCAACAACCGGTCTAAACCGCCCCGCGCCCGCGGGGGCCAGCGCCGCCTTCGCACAGTTGTGGGCGACGCTCATATAATGTAGTGCCGACCGTACGAGACTCAATGGGCATAGATAGGCAGCGGGGTGGTTTTCCATGGAGGTTCAGGATACCAAGGATTCCCGTCGAGAGATACAAACGCTACAGGAGGCGGTCGCCCAACAAAGCTTGATACTGCAACGGCTGGAACGAAGCCTCAAACGGCTCGAGGAATCTTATGATAACGTATCGTCAAGGCTCGAAGCCATAGAAGCCGCCCGGCCCGGAAACAGCGCGGCTGGCACGGTTTCCACGGCCGACAAGGGGCGCGCCGGAGCCGCCGGGAGCGCTGTGAAATCCACCGTCGGCAACAGGGAGTACCTGCGCGATCGGGCTTCCCGCGCCCATGGTAACCCGGCCGCCGCTAACATTCCAGACGCCGCGAACGCCCGCGCCGCGGACCCTCCCCCCTCCGAACCCAACGAACCTGCGCCCAGCGACGGCGGGCAAAGTGACGCCCCGCCAAGGCCCGGTACGCCAGCTTCGCGCCCAGACCTGCTTTCCCGCGCGAAGATAGCGATCCGCAGCGCCATCGCTGACGGCACCGTGAACAACACTTTGGACAAGGTCCAATCCTCACTCAAGCTGGCTGACGAAGCAGCGGGAGCCCTGGCCGAGATCAGCGCGCTTGTCAAGTCCTCGCTGACGGAAAGCGCTAGCTTACAGGGATCCGGACCGCCTCCTATCCCGGGCGGCTCCATCACGCTCCTCCTGGAGCTCGCAAAGACGCCGCAGTTCCAGAGGTTTGCCGCAAGCATGCTCACGCAGTTCCTTAAGGACGCCGACCTGGGCGCTCGGGAGTCTGCCGGCTAGCCGGGCCGGACCGAACCGGGGCGCGACCGGCCCGACTTTGAAAGGAGGTAGCGTAGATGACTCAGGAATTCTATACCATAATGTGGATAATCCTCATCGGCCTCATCGTATTCATTCCCATCATATTCCTGTTCTTCTTCATCCCGCTTTGCTCGAAGGCAAGCTGATGCAGAAGAGCAGCGCCACCGCCACATCGCGACCGAGAGGGTGGGCTGCCTGAACGGCGCCCACCCCCTCGGTCATGCTCGCACCGGCGAGCCGGTCCCATGGTGCGCCGCGGTCGCACGAGGCCGAATCTAGAGCTGGCCCCGTGCTTGACGGGTCGGCTTTCAGCTCGCGGGGCACCGGTCGCGCCGGCTTGGACTACACGCCGAGCGCCCGCGCCACTAGATCCGCGATCTCGCCAATGGTGTCCGCCACGGGCACGCCGGCGGCCCGGAACGCTCTCACCTTCGACTCCGCGGTTCCCATGTTGCCCGAGACTATCGCACCCGCATGCCCCATGCGTTTACCGGGGGGCGCGGTGCGCCCCGACACGAAGGCGATCACCGGCTTGCTCATGTGATCGCGGATGAATGCCGCGGCGTCTTCCTCGTCCTGGCCGCCGATCTCGCCGATGAGGACGACCGCCTTGGTGCTTGGGTCGAGCTCGAATTCGGCAAGGCAATCGACGAAGGTTGTCCCGATAACCGGGTCGCCCCCGACGCCAACACACGTTGATTGCCCGATCCCCCTCGACGTGAGCAGGTTCACCACCTCGTATGTAAGCGTCCCGCTCCTTGACACAAGTCCGACCGGGCCCGGAACAAAGATGCGCCCCGGCATGATCCCCACAAGGGTTTCGCCGCACGTCACGATCCCCGGGCAGTTCGGCCCGATGACTCGCCCCCTCCAGCCCCGCGCTTTCGCGGTGTCAAGCACGGCTAACACGTCCAACGTCGGTATGCCCTCTGTTATGCATACCACCGTCTCGACTCCAGCGGCGAGCGCCTCGGCCACGGCATCGGCGGCCGCAAGAGCCGGCACGAATACGCACGACGCGTTGGCGCCCGCGTATCTCACAGCCTCGGCCACCGTGTCGTACACGGGGACTCCGTCCACCTCGGACCCGCCGCGGCCCGGGGTCACACCTGCAACCACGTTCGTGCCGTACTCTCTCATACGGTTTGTGTGGAACCGGCCCTCCCTGCCGGTCATGCCCTGGACAACAAGCCTGGTGCCGCTTCCCACGAAGATGCCCATTATACCACCCCTCCCGCGGCAAGCGCCACCGCCCGCTTTGCGGCATCCGCCATGTCCTCTACTGCGATTATGGAGGTCCCGCGCAGAAGCGCCCTGCCTTCCTCCTCCCTGGTTCCCGCCAGCCGCACGACCATGGGCACGCGTACGCCCACCGACTCCGCCGCGGCAAGAAGACCGGAGGCGACCTCATCGCAGCGCGTGATGCCGCCGAACACGTTTATGAGGATCGATTTCACGCGGCTGTCCATGAGGATGAGCTCCAACGCGTTCTGCACCACGTCGGCCCTAGCCCCGCCGCCGATGTCCAGGAAGTTCGCGGCACGGCCGCCTTCGGCGCTGATGGCGTCGAGCGTCGCCATGACGAGCCCGGCACCGTTTCCGATGACGCCGATGTTGCCGTCCACTTTGACGTAGGTGAGGCCTCGTCTATGAGCCTCCCGCTCAAGGGGGTCGTCGCTCTCCTCCTCAGCAAGCACCTGATACTCGAGGTGCCGAGGAAGGGCGTTGTCGTCGATGGTCACCTTGGCGTCCGCGGCGACCACTTTGCCGTCTTCCGAGAGCATGAGAGGGTTGATCTCCGCAAGGGACGCGTCCTCCCGCACAAAGAGCCGGAAGAGACTAGCGAGATACGCTCCTGCAGAGCTCACCGCCCTCCTGTCGAACCCGGCCGCGATCACAAGCGACCTCGCCTCCCACGGTTCGAAACCCGCCCGGGGGCTCACCCACACCCGGGCGATCTTCTCCGGCGCTCGCGCGGCAACCTCCTCGATGTCCACCCCGCCCTCGCTGCTCGCCATCACCACGATCGAACGACGGGCGCGGTCCACGGTGATCCCCGCGTAGTACTCTTTCTCGGCTTTCACGGCCTCTTCCACAAGCACTTTCGTCACAGTGAGGCCCTTGATGTTCATCCCGAGGATGCGCGCGGCCTGAATCCTTGCTTCATCCGGCGTGCCCGCAACCGCAATGCCCCCGGCTTTGCCCCTGCCGCCCACGCGCACCTGGGCCTTCACCGCGACTGCACACCCCAGCCTAGCCGCGATCTCGCCCGCCTCGTCAGCGGTGCTCGCTACCTCGCCCCTGGGGGCACGGATCCCGTAACGCCGCATTATCTCCTTTGCCTGGTATTCGTGAAGTTTCATGTCCGACCCGAAGCCTCCCTTGCGCGCTCAATCCCCAGCCTGAATGCTTTAAGGTTGACATCCTCCGTTCCCCTTGGGACGCGCTCCCCGAGCGCGCGTTCCGCGGCTACCGGGCTTACAAGTTCCGCGATTCCAACAAGTGCGCCGAGGGCCACCATGTTGGCGGTCACCTGGCGGCCGACCTCGTGCCTAGCGATATCCGTGATGGGAAGGAGCACCATGCGCGCGCCTTCCACGGTCGGCACCGTCTTCACGCTCGTTTCGTCCACGACGACAGTGCCGCCGGGCTTGACGCGCCGGGCGTACTTATTGCACGCTTCCTGCGACATGACTAGAACGACGTCCGGAACACCCACCCTCGGATAGTCGATGGGCTCGTCCGCGATTATAACCTCAGCGCGGCTCGCTCCGCCGCGCGCCTCGGGCCCGTATGACTGCGTCTGGACCACCTCGTGGCCGTCGTGGATAGCCGCCTCGGCAAGGATGATGCCGGCGAGGATGAGCCCCTGCCCCCCGCTCCCGGAGAGCCGCACCTCGTTACGCATCCTTTTCAGCCCCCTCCCCCTGCGCCGCCTCGATCAAGGCGGCGTACCGCCGCGTATACTCGGGCCTGGTTCTCGCGCCAAGTTCGCCTATCTTGAACTTGCCAACAAGCTCCTCTGCGGACATTTTCGCCGCAGCGGCTACGGACACAGCGTGCTCTTTCTGCCATTTCAACATATCCACAGCGGATTTCACGTTGTTTCGTCTCCCGTAGTAGGTGGGGCACTGCGTGATAGCCTCCACGAATGAGAAGCCGTCGGTCGCTATGGCTTTTGCAATGAGCCTCGATAGGAGCAGAGCGTGGTAAGCAGTGCCGCGGGCCACGTAACTGGCCCCGGCTGCGTATACCAGCTCGCAGAGATCGAAAGGCTCCTCGATGTTGCCGTACGGCGCTGTGCTCGCCAAGCTTCCCGTCGGAGTCATCGGCGAGTACTGCCCGTTCGTCATCCCGTAAATGCTGTTGTTGAAGCATATAGTAGTGATGCCGATATTGCGACGGGCGGCATGTATGAGGTGGTTCCCGCCGATCGCGGCGGCATCGCCGTCCCCGGTGAGCACAATCACCTTCAGCTCGGGCTTCACCATCTTGATCCCCGTGGCGAAGGCGATGGCCCTGCCGTGGGTCGTATGGAGGGTGTTGAAATCGAGATACCCGGGCGCGCGTGAGGCGCACCCTATGCCCGAGACGACACACACCTGATCCTTGTCGAGGCCGTTCGAATCTATGGCCCGCAACACGGCCCCGAGCACTATCCCGTGGCCGCACCCCGCGCACCAGATATGAGGCATCTTGCTCGTCCGCAGGTAGTAAGTTACAGGCATCGCCATCTCTGCGCTCACACCTCCCGCAATTTCTCCAGGATCTCGTCGGGCGTGATAGGCTCGGCATCCACGCGGGAGAGGCCCACGACGCCGGCACGGCCCGCCGATGCCCTTTCAACCTCCAAGACGAGCTGGCCCATGTTCATCTCTGGAACGACTATGGCTCGCGCTCGCCTGGCCACCCTGCGCACGTGCTCGTCGGGAAACGGCCAGAGCGTCTTCGCCTTTATGAGCCCCGCCTTGAGGCCTTGCGCCCGCGCATCGCGGACGGCCCTCATCGCCGCCCTGGCAGTCACGCCGTACGCGAAGACCGCGACATCGGCGTCGTCCACGAGAAACTCCTCCACGAACGTGACGTGGGGCGCGGCCCTTCTCATCTTCGCGTCCAAGCGCCGCGTTAGAGCATCCACTTCGGGACCCTTTGTGGTGGGAAACCCGGTCTCGTCGTGCGTGAGCCCCGTCACGTGATAGCGGTATCCGGACCCGAAATCGGCCATCGGAGGGACGAGGTCCTCGCCCGCAGCGTAAGGCAGGTACGCGTCCGGGGGCACTTGGGGCCGCGGCCGTTCCACCAGCCTGATTTGGCTCACGTCCGGCACCACGACTTTCTCGCGCATGTGGGCGACGATCTCATCCATGAGAAAGATCACCGGTATTCGCCAGCGCTCCGAGATGTTGAACGCCTCAACTATGAGCGTGAAAGTCTCCGCGACCGACGACGGGCACAGGACAACGATCGGGTGGTCGCCGTGGGTTCCCCAGCGCGCCTGCATTACGTCGCCCTGTGCCGGAGCGGTCGGCACACCCGTGCTCGGCCCCACCCGTTGCACGTTCACGATGACGCACGGGACCTCGGTATACGCGGCGAACCCGATACCCTCCTGCTTCAGGGAAAACCCCGGCCCGCTGGTGGCGGTCATGGATTTCGCACCGGCAAGCGATGCCCCTATGATAGCGGATATGCTGGCGATCTCGTCCTCCATCTGCATGAACCTCCCACCAACCTTGGGCAGGAGGAGGGCGAGCTCCTCCGCGATCTCGGTGGATGGCGTTATGGGATACCCGGCGAAGAACCGCAGGCCGGCGGCGATCGCGCCTTCCGCGCACGCCTCGTTTCCCTGCATCAGCCTCGTGCCGGTTTTGCTAAGCATCAGCGTCACCTCCCTGCCCGCGTGATGAGGCTCCCTTGCGTGAGGCCGGCATCACTACGATCGCGAGGTCAGGGCACATGATCTCGCACAACCTGCACCGTGTACACTTTTCGGGGTGCGCAACCTGCGCCTTCCCCCCTTCGGGCCTCGTAAGAACCTCCTTCGGGCAGAAGGCGACGCAGATATCGCACCCCTTGCACCACTTCTGGTTGATCTCCACGGGGACTTCGGCCAGCCGCGCTTCGACGGCTGGCCCCATCTCAGTGTTCCCAGGCATCGTCACCCGCCTCCTGTTTCACACTCTACGACGTACGGGCCTCTTGCCCGATGAATGGCTCGAAAGCTCTTGCGTCCCGGCGCCCGTGGCTCTCCGGGGTTGCCACGCCACATTATAACACCACCGGATTGGCACCCGGCCTAGTTTCGCGACGAGCGTAGGGCGGCAGAATCAACGGAGACACCCTCTCTCTCCCGATGCCGGCCTCGTCAAGCTCCTTGTGATAGCGCCTCACGTGCTCGAGTGTCAGCCTCCCCGGCTTTACGCTCCCGGCCCGCGCGGCAGCGGCCATCCCCGCGCGCCTGCCGAAGACCACCACGTCGAGGAGGGAGTTTCCCATGAGCCGGTTTCTCCCGTGAACGCCCCCCGAGGTCTCGCCGGCCACGAACAGATTCTCCACACAGGTGCTTGTGTCGTCGCAAATCTCCACCCCGCCGTTCTGGTAATGAAGGGTCGGATACACGAGGACCGGTTCCTTCCGCATGTCGATCCCGAAGCGCTTATACTGGCGGAACATGGCCGGCAGCGCCCTTTGGATCGTGCCCTCGCCGTGGATGTGTTCTATCATGGGCGAGTCAAGCCACACTCCATGCTGGCCGGTCTCGGTGACGACGCCTGTGCCCCGCTCATGGCACTCGCGGAGGATGGCGCTGGAGACCGCGTCCCTCGTTTCGAGCGGGTACACGAACTGCTCGCCGTGGACGTTCACGAGCTGCGCCCCCAAGCCGCGCACCTTCTCGGTGATAAGAAGGCCGACGATCTGCTCGGGGTACGCCGCGCCAGTAGGGTGGAACTGGGTCGCATCGAGGAAGATAAGATTCGCCCCCATTCTGTAGGCCATAACCAGGCCGTCCGCGGTGGCCCCGTAGTGGTTTGTCGTCGGGAACCCTGCCACGTGAAGCCTTCCGAACCCTCCCGTCGCCAGGATGACGGTCTTCGCCCGCACCACGAAAAACTCCCTGGTCTCGAGGTTCATGAGAACAGCGCCCGTGCACCGCCCCTCTCCGTCCGAAAGGAGCTCCACCGCGGGCGAGAACTCGATCACCGGTATCTCCCTGTTGCGCACCTCGTCGCGGAGAGTGCGCATGATCTCCGCCCCCGAGTAATCGCGGGCCGCATGCATCCGTTTGCGCGACGTGCCGCCGCCATGCTGAGTGACCATGGTCCCGTCGGGTTCTTTATCGAACATGCACCCGAGGTCCTCCAGCCACCTTATGACGAGGGGCGCGTCGCGGACAAGTGCCCTCACCAAGTCGGGCTTGTTGACGAATCCGCCGCCGCCGATGACATCGAGATAGTGAATCATCGGAGAGTCGTTGGGTTTGTCGGCCGCCTGTATACCCCCCTGGGCCATCATGGTGTTGGCGTCGCCCAGCCTGAGTTTGGTGACCTGAAGCACGTTTGCGCCAGCAGCCTGGGCCATCAGCGACGCCGAAGACCCCGCCCCGCCGCCCCCCACCACCAGCACGTCCACATCGTAGTCGATCTTGTCGAGGGGGAAAGTGTCCGGGTCAAGCCTGCTCCTCGCCTCTAGGACGTCCACGAGCTCATGGGGCATCATCGAGCCCCGTGACGGTCCTACTTTCAACGGGCGCATGGTATCGGGACGGAAGTCAGGGTGAAACCGGCGGAGAAGATCCTGTTTCTCCGCGGCGCTCAGCCTGGGATGCTTCTCCGTGTACCGTCTCTCGCGCGACGCCTCGACGAGGCGGATCGACTCAATCATCTGCGGAGTATAGGCCACTGCTCTGTCCCTCCTACTCCGGCTCTATGTCCCGCTCATTGTAAAGCCTTTCGAGCTCGGCCCGGTCCAGCCTGGTCATTTCATCGAGGACCTGGTCGAACTTGCCGTCCAGTATCTCTTGGACTCTCGTGGCAAGGTGCTGCGCCCTCGGGGCAATGTGCCTCGCGTACAGTCTCCGGGCGAGGATCGCTATGTTGTACTGCACGGTCTCGGCCGGGCAACGAACCGCACAAAGGCCGCACATGAGGCAGTCGAAGGACATGTCAGCCGTGCGCGCTATGTCGCCCCTCATGGCGGCCGCCATGTAGTTCATGACGTCGAGCTCCTGCGGACAGACTTTCGTGCAGGTATTGCAGCCGAGACACCTCGAGAGCTCCGGGTATGCTTTCAAGAGGTCAGCAAGGGTCGGGCGCATCTCCTCAATGTCGTAGGTCGCCTTATGGGCGGGGAAAACGGGTATCTGGGCGAGATACATCCCGTCTTCAACTATGGTCTGGCAGGCGAGGCCCACTTTGATCCTGTAGTCGCCGGGCATGCGGTACACAGTGCCGCACGCGCCGCAGAATCCCCCGCGGCACCCGCAGCCGCGGACGAACTGGTAGCCGGCGTACTCCATGGCTTTCATGATAGTGAGGCCCTTCGGCACCTCGTACGCCTTCCCCATGATGAAAACCTTGATCATCTCCTGTGCCATGCGATCACCTCCCGCCGGTACAGCCGAAGCTACCTGGGCTCGAGCTCCTCTTCCCTGAACGTCGTGAAGGGCAGTTCCTCAGCTAGGTTCCTGCCGGGCACGTAATTGAATATCGCTTGAGTCCGCCTCGAGGCCATGGCGAAGAGGCGGAAAAGCGGCAGGTTCTGCGGGCAAGCCTGCTCACACTGCCCACACCCCACACACGAAAGGGACATGTGATTCATCCTCGTGAGGTGGTAGAGGATCGTCTCAGAGGGCACCTTGAGCGCACCCTTCCTCCTCGCTTTCCTCATGAACTGGCCGAGCTCGTACTCGAACGTATCAGTGTCGAAGATGCACTCCTTGCAGTAGCACACGGGACACGCCACGCGACACCCACGGCACCCCGTGCACGCCGCGAGCTGTCTCGCAAACGTCTCGATGCCGTCGAAACCGGACGCGGCCATGAAAAGCTCGTAAGCCTCTTGCCTTTGCCGCACAAGCGCCTGTAGGGCCTCCCGGCGCCTGAGCGCGGCGATCTCGCCGTCTCCTAGGCCGAGCTCCTCCACAGCCGCGGCCACGGCGGGGTCGAGGTCACCGTGAACCGAGACGAGCACGCCTTCTCGTTCGTCCAACCCGATAAGCCCAAGCGTCACGCCGGGCAGCGCATCCTCCAGCGGAGCCGGGGTCAGGCAGACACGGCAAGCTTGCCTCATGTCGAGGCTATCAGCGTTTCCGTTAGCTGCCCTGTATGCCACCGGGTCATAGGTGCCTTCGCAGTCGATGCCCAGGGCCACAACGTTCTCGGGCGCGGCTTGCCTCAACTTCATGAGCTCTACGAGAGCGCGTCCCTCACATGGCCGCAAAACGGCCGCGACCTTCCCAGAAGGGCGTTTGCGGACCACCTCCGACACGGCCCGCGCTGCGCTCACGGGCATGACGGGCGCGAGCGGTCGCCCGAACCGCTCAACGATATGCGGATCCTTCGCCAGAACGTGACTGGTGACGCCGGGGGCGGCTTCGACCGAAACCACGAGGCCGTCCACCACGCCTGTCTCCAGCAGCCTCGCGAGGAACCTCGCCAGCGCCTTCTCTCTCCCCTCTTCTCCCACCGCGAGCAAAAGATCTTTCATGGCCACACCTCGATGCTGCACGTGCCTATGCTGCATCACGCGATCCACAGCGCCCGTGCAGGATTGGGCCCCAAAGCCCTCAGGGCGTCGGTCATGTCGCGCACGGTCTTCGCAAAGAGCGCGCCCTCGCTTGCGCTGATGAACCTGAACCACACGCGGCGGCTGTCTATGCCGAACTCGTCCAGGATCGCCGAGAGCACCGCCATCCGACGCCTTGCTTTGTAGTTGCCGTTCACGTAGTGACAGTCTCCCGGGTGACACCCGCCGATGAGGACCCCGTCGGCGCCATCCAGAAGGGCCTTCAAGACATACATCGGATCCACCGAGCCCGAGCACATGACACGGATGGGCCTCACGTTCGGAGGGTACTGCATCCTCGACACGCCCGCGAGGTCAGCACCCGTGTACGTGCACCAGTTGCACAGGAACGCGACGATCCTGGGTTCGAAGTCCAAGCTGGACACCATAACCGCCCCCCTTCGTCGCTTGGCATCCGCGCTGGGGCACTCGGACCGGCCGGAGGCCGGGCTACCCGAGAGAGGCTTCCAACGCTGACGCAATGCGCTCCGCCTCGAACCCGGCATGCGACGCGGCGCCGGATGGACACGCCGCCTGACACGCCCCGCAACCCCGACAAAGGTACTCGTCCACCACCGCCACCCCAGCCTCCTCGTCAATAGACCGGGCACCGTAAGCACAAACGTCCACGCATACCCCGCACGCAGCGCATCGCCTCGCCCGGACGTATGAGACATTCTGAACGGTCCGTGCCTCCCTGGCGGCAAGGTACAGCCCCGCTCGCGCCGCTGCGGCCTGGGCAGAGACGAGCGCATCGGCCAAGAGGCTGGGCGCCCTCGCAAGGCCGCACACATACACACCAGGCGCGAGGCTGTCCACAGGCTGAACCTTCGGGTTGGCCTCGGAGAGAAAGCCGTAGCGATCAACGGGCACCCCGAGGTCCGCGGCAAGCCTGAGATCCGCCAGGCCTTTCACCCCCGCGGAGAGCACAACGAGATCGGCGGGCAGGACGATCGCTTCGCCGAGGACCTCATCGACGACCTCCACCACCAGCTCAGGGCCGCCACTCCACTGGAAACCTCGGCTGTTCCGGGCAAGCTTGGGCCATGCGCCGTCGGGATGCCTTACAAACACCACCCCCACCTCCCGCGCCCGCTCGTAGTACGCCTCGAACAGCCCGGGAACGCGAATGTCGTGGTGTAGCACGTACACCTCGACCTCCGGGCGTTCTTCCTTGAGCCTGATGGCGTTCTTGATGGCGTGAGTGCAGCAGACCTGGCTGCAGTAGGGCCTCGCTTCGTCACGGGACCCCGCGCACTGAATCATGACCACGCTTCGCACATCGCTGGGGACACTAACCACCGGCCATAGGCGCGCCTCGAGCTCTTGTTGGGTCAACACACGCGTTCCATCCGGCGCCACAAGGTGCGCGGGAACGGGCGCTTCAGCTCCCCCTGTGGCCAGGATCACAACCCCGCAGTCGATGTCCAGAGCGTCGGCAGCACCGTCGGGGCTTTCGGCGCCCCCTGGGCCCGCCCGCTCGGCACCACGCACATCGCCGACCGTCCTGTCGCGGTCGCGGACGATAGAGAGCCTGAAACCTCCGTCCTTTCTCTTTATGGACGCGACACGCGCTGAGGTGTGAATAGTGACGCGACCGCTTGCGTGGACGCGATCCTCGAGGCTCGCCAGGATCTCCCCGACGTCGGCACCGTCGAGCGTGCGGGCGAGGAGCCGCGCCCTGCCGCCGAGGACGCTCTCTTTCTCCACGAGGTGAACGTCGTGGCCGAGGTCCGCAAGGGAGGCCGCGGCCTCCATTCCCGCGGGTCCTCCGCCGACCACCACCGCCCCTGCGGGGATCGCCCGGGAGCGCTCCTCGAGAGGCCTCGCAAGGCGCACGGCCGCGACACCCATCGCCACGAGGTCGCAAGCCTTTCTCGTGGCCTCCAGGGGATCTGTGTGAACCCAGCCGCACTGCTCGCGCACGTTCGCCACCTCGACCATGCCGCGCGCCACGCCCGCCGTTGAAAGCCCCGCCTCTATAGAGCTCAGCACGTTCCTGGGTGAGCACGCGGCCGCCACCACGCGGTTGACACCGTTGGACGTCACCTCCCGGACGAGGGCCCCGATCCCCTCCGGCGTGCATATGGATGGGACTTCCTTTACAACCACCACGTCGTCCATGGTCTTCGCGGCAACCGCCTCGGCCAGCGCCGCGGCCAGCCAAGCGGGATCGAGGCTGCCCATGGACGATCGGCACCTGCATAAGAACACGCCGATCCTGGGCTCATCCTCCGCGCTCCGGCTCGTCTGAAGAGGAGATATCCCGGGAGCCGTCGTGGCCACACAGCTGGCGGGCGCTGCGGCTTCACCCGTATTGCGCCTCAGCACCTGAAGAGCGCGCAAGGCGCACGCGCCCGACCTCATGATGGCGTTGGGGATGTCTTGCGGCCCAGACGCTCCCCCGCAAACATAGATACCTGGGCGGGAGGTCTCGATGCCCCGAAGCCCGCGCTGGAACGCGCTTATGAACCCGAACTCGTCCCGCTCCACCCCGAGCGCGGCGCCCAGCGCCCCGAGGTCCTCGCGGGGAACGAGACCATTCGAGAGCACCACGAGGTCGAAGCTCTCGCGCCTGATCGCCCCGCCCACCTCGGCGCACACCTCGAGCACCCCATCCTTCTCCTCGATCCCTGAGACCCTGCAGTTCTCGAACTCAACGCCGAGGGACCTCGCGCGCGTGTAGTACTCCTCGTATCCTTTCCCGAGGGCTCTCAAGTCCATATAGAAAACCTTCACCCGTGCCTCCGGCGCGAGGGTCTTGGTGATGATGGCTTCCTTGACAGCGTACATGCAGCAGACCGAGGAGCAGTACGGACTGGCCTTCGACCTGTCACGCGAGCCAACGCACTGGATGAAAGCAACCCCTCCTGGTTTTCTGCCGTCTCCAGGCCGCACGAGTTGACCCACGGTCGAGCCCGAGACGCTCACCATCCTCTCGAATTCCAAGCCGGTGATGACGTTTTTCGAAGGGTCGTACGAGTATTCGGGACGCACGCGAGGGTCACACATGGTCGCCCCGACGCACACGATGATGGCCCCCACCTCAAGCTCCGTCCGGGTCTCCTCGCGGGACAGGTCTATGGCACCCCTCGGGCATGCTTCGACGCACCTTCCGCATTTCGTGCAGGCCGTCTCGTCCAGGACAAGCCCCCCGGGCACGGCGCGGTGGCCCGGGGCGTATATGGCTTTGTGATCTCGCATCCCGAGGTACGAAGGCTCACGTACTGTGACAGGACACACTCTCTCACACTCGCCGCAGCCATCGCAGAGGTCGCGCCTCACGCATTCCGGGAAGGTAATGATAGTCACGCGATAGTCCCCGATATCACCGGAGACTTGGGTCACCCTGCTGCTCGCCATCAGCGTGATGCGGGGATGTCTCTCAACCTCTATCACCGGGCAGTAAGCCGGGTTTCTCGGAGACATGTGGCATACCCCGCAGCTGTGGGTCGGGAAGGTTTTGTCGAGAAAGCCCCACAGCCCGCCCACCACGGGCGCGGAATCCACCAGGTACACGTGCGCTCCTGCGTCGGCCAGGATGAGCGAAGCGTGCATCCCGGCCACGCCAGCTCCCGCAACCAGCACGGATCCTTTCGAACCCGCTCCGGGCGCCTTCGTGACGCTCATGCTCATGCCTCACCACTTTCCGTCGGCGGCCCGCAAGGCCGCCCTGCTGGGACGGCAGCCTCCCGAGGTTCGAGCCACGGCGGCGGCCGCGCCGCACGGTCGCACCCCGCAACTCGAGCCGGTTCGGCCCGACTCACGTGCGTCCCGCGCACGGGCTATCCGACCACGGCGTCGATCATCGCCAGCACCTGGGACCTTGCCGAGTTCCTCTGACGCGTCGCGCCGCTCGGGCACGCCACAACGCAAGCGCCACACCCCTCGCAGAGGACCTCGTTCACGACCGCCATGCGTCGCCTCGCGTCGAGCGTGCGAGCGTCGTACGGACAAGCATCCACGCACACCCCGCACCCGCCGCACAGCTCCTCGTCCACAACGGCCACGGCCGGCGCGTGGGCAAGCCGTTCGGCGGAGAAAAGCGCAAGCACCTTCGCCGCGGCAGAGCCCGCCTGGGTTACGGTGTCCGGAATGTCCTTGGGCGCCTGGGCGCATCCGGCGATGTATACGCCACGCGTCAGGCTCTCTACCGGACGAAGCTTGGGATGCGCCTCGGAGAAGAACCCATATTGGTCTGTCGCAGTCTTGAGTGCCCTCGCAAGCTCTTTCGCGCCACTTGCAGGCACGATGGCCGTGGCGAGCACCACCATGTCAGCGCGGATCTCCACTTTCTTGCCGGAAAGGGTATCCACGCCGAACACCACGAGACCGTCACCGTCCTGGAACACCCGGGCCACCCTGCCCCTCAGGTACAGCACGCCCTCGTCCGTGGCTTGCTGCACGAACTCCTCGTAGCCCTTGCCCCCGGCGCGGATGTCCATGTAGAACACGTATGGCTGACCATCAGGCACCTTGTGCTTGTATAAACGCGCATGTTTGGCCGTGTACATGCAGCAGATCTTGGAGCAATAGGGATACCCCCTCTCCTCGTCGCGGGATCCCACGCACTGGATGAACACGACCTCTTTGGGCACCTTGCCGTCGGACGGGCGCCTTATCTCGCCCTGCGTCGGGCCGGACGCGGAGTTGAGGCGCTCGAACTCGAGGCCGTCGATGACATCGGGGTAAACCCCGTACCCGTACTCACCCACTTGTGTCTTAGGATAAAGGTCGTAACCCGTGGCAACCACGATGGCCCCCACCTTTTCCTCGAGGAACACATCGTGCTGCTCGAAATCGATGGCCCCTACCGGACACACCTTCTCGCAAACCCCGCACTTGCCCTTCGTGAAATGCCTGCACGCCTCGGCGCGGATCACGGGTTTGTGAGGAACCGCCTGCGGGAAAGCGATCGCTATGGCAGGCTCCTCCGCATGACCCCGTTCGAAAGAGGATGGCGTCCTCGACGGGCATTTCTCGGTGCACAGACCACAGCCCGTGCAGGTATCCCAATTGACGTAAGTCGCCTTCCTGCGGATCCTCACGGAGAAATTCCCCACATAGCCTGATACCGACTCGACCTCGCTGTTTGTGAGCAACTTGATCAGAGAGTGCCTGCCCACCTCCGAGGTCTTCGGCGTGAGGATGCACTGCGAGCAGTCGAGGGTTGGGAACGTCTCTGAGAGCTGGGCCATGTGTCCGCCTATATACGGCAGGCGCTCCACGAGCACGACCTCGTGCCCGCCCTCGGCGATATCGAGCGCAGCCTGCATGCCCGCGATGCCGGCTCCTATGACGAGCGCGCGCCTCGTCACGGGCACGGACAACGGCACGAGAGGCTCATCGCGTCGTACCTTCTCGACGGCCGCCCGAACCAGCTCTATGGCTTTGCCCGTGGCCCGGTCCGGTTCGTTCTGGTGAGGCCAGCTACATTGCTCGCGGATGTTCGCCATCTCGCACTTGTACGGGTTCACCCCGGCGCTTTCCGCCACCGTCTGAAACGTGGCCTCGTGCATGGCGGGCGAGCACGCCGCGACAACCACGCCGTCGAGCCGCTCCCTCGTGATAGCGTCCCTGATGAGCTGTTGCCCCGGGTCGGAGCACATGTACCGATAGTCCTGGGCGAAGGCGACTCCCGGCCAGCCTGAGACCTCCCGGACCACCGTCGCCACGTCCACGACTCCGCCGATGTTCAAGCCGCACCAGCACACGAACACGCCTGTTCTCATGCCGTGACCTCACTTCCCATGGCCCGGACTGAGCGCAGGAGCGGCGCGGGAGATATCACATGGTTTTCAAGGGCCAAAACCTCCTCCGGCAGGCCGAGAGCGATAGCGAGGAGCTGGGTGAAATAGACGACCGGGACACCCGTGCCGGCACGGCCACGGGCGCCCTGCTGGGACACGTCGAGATTGTATTGGCACAAAGGGCAACTTGTCACGATGACCTGGGCTCCCCTTGCCTTCGCCGATTCGACCACCTTTCTGCTAGGCTCGGAGGCGGGCTCGCCGGGTTCGAGAGCAACATAGCTCCCGCAGCACTCTATCTTGTAAGGGTGATCCACCACTTTGCAGCCGAGGGCGGAGAGAAAGTCCTCAAGGATGTGAGGAGACTCCGGGTCATCGAACGCAAGCTCGTCACGGGGACGTAAGAGGAGGCACCCGTAATACGGGGCGGCAGCGAGGTCACCAAGGGACGCTGTCGCGCGCCGGGCGAGCGTCTCGAAGCCCACATCGTCGCGGAGCACCTGAAGAAAGTGGAAAACCTCGACTTCGCCCTCATAGTTTTCCTCTATGAAAGAATTCACCTTGTCGCGGCGGTCGACGTCGGTGCGCATCACGTGGTTTGTGCGTTTCAGCACGTTGTAGCAAGCGGAGCACAACGTCACAAGCCGCCCGCCCATTTTGCTGGCGGACGCGAGGGTCCGGGCTGGAGACACGAGCGCAAAGGAGTTGTCCGCCTGGAGCGGAAACGTGGCTCCGCAGCACTGCCACTCCGGGAGTTCCTCAAGATGGATGCCGAGGACGCGCGCCGAGGCGAGGGCTGACATCTCGAAACCCCTGGCCTTCCCCCGAAGGGTGCATCCGGGGAAATACGCGTAGCCCATCTCGCTTCGCCGCGAACCGGCTCCGCCATCCAGCGGGGGGTTCACGACAACCCTCCTCCCTTGTTCCTCGTCCGGGTCGAAGAAGCCTCTACACCTGAACCTCCCTGTCCATGGCTGGCCGCTCTCACGTGTACTTTCTGAAGCCAGCAACGAATGCCTGCTCCGGGGCGTTGTCGAGAAGGTGTGCGGGAAGGCCCGCGGGGTTCACGTGCCTTCCGCCCGGGCGCAGCAGCGTCACGCGCAATGCCTCCATGACGTTCGGCAGGCTCACACCCCTCGGACAACGCGCGCTGCAGGCAAGGCACGATGCGCAAACCCAGATCGCGCGGGAAGCAAGCACCTCTTCAACGCAACCGAGCTGGACAAGCCTCATCACTTGGTGCGGCAGGAGATCCATCGACGCCGCCATGGCACACCCCGCCGAGCATTTGCCGCACTGGTAGCACGAGGTGACGTCTTCACCGCTGATATCCAGCAGTCTGCGCCTGCTGTCGCCGCTCACCATCTCTCGCGTGAGCCTCAAAGCCCATCGCTCCCCGGCCGCGCCCCGCCGCAACGAGGCCGGGCGCGTAATCTTACGTCAAACCCTAGGTGCTTTCTGTATGATCCCGTTTTCCATGAGCAACCTCGCGGTCTCACGCGATCGGGCGATCATAGCTTCAGCGTTGTTGTATAGTTCGTCCCACGTCAGGGTGAGCCGCGCCACGCCCTGTTCAATGGCTTTCCTTCCCACGGCCGCGGCTTCTCTTGGGTAGACCTCCCACTCGTCCATCGTGGGGATGATGTAGTCGCGAGAGAGGCCCGTATCCTCGGCACACCTCGCAAGCTCGAGAGCGGCGGCAAGACACATCTCATCAGTGATGGTCTTCGCCCTGACGTCGAGGGTACCCCTGAAGATCGCGGGGAACCCCAGCGAGTTATTGACCTGGTTCGGAAAGTCAGACCGGCCCGTCGCCACGACAGCCGCCCCAGCCTCCGCGGCGTCCCATGGCCATATCTCAGGCACAGGGTTGGCGCACGCGAACACGATCGCGTCCTTCGCCATCGACCTCACCCACTCAGGGTGGATCACATCCGGGCCGGGCTTGGAAAGCGCTATCACCACGTCCGCCCCGCGCATGGCATCGGGGACTTGGCCGTCCAGACCCCGCTCGTTGGTTCGCTGCGCAAGCTCCCACTTCTCCTTGTGAGTCTTGGCAAGCTCTGTGCGCCCTTTGTGAAGCGTGCCCTTGGTATCGCACATCACTATCCTGCCGGGATCGGCACCCGCCGCGATTATAAGCCATGCGGTGCGGATGTTGGCGGCGCCTGCACCGATCATGGCGATGTTGACCTTGGCGATGTCTTTGCCCACCAACTTCAGGGCGTTCACGAGGCCCGCAACCGTCACCGCCGCAGTCCCCTGCTGGTCATCGTGCCACACGGGGATCTCGGCTTCCTCACGCAACCGCTCAAGCACATAGAAACATTTAGGCTGCTCGATGTCCTCGAGATTCACCCCACCGAAAGATGGCTGGATCCATTTCACGGCGGAGATTATCTCGTCGGGGTCTTTCGTTGCAAGGCAGATCGGGAACGCGTCCACGCCGCCCAAGTACTTGAAGAGCAAGGCTTTGCCTTCCATCACAGGCAGGCCGGCCTCTGGCCCGATGTCGCCAAGGCCTAGCACCCTCGTGCCGTCGGATACCACGGCAACGGTGTTCCACTTGTTCGTGTAGGAGTAAACAAGCTCCCTGTTCTGAGCGATCTCCCTACACGGAGCCGCGACGCCGGGCGAATACCATATAGCGAAATCCTGGAAGTCGCGAATCTCGCACTTGGGAGTCGTTTCGATCTTTCCCCGGTAAAAGGGGTGAAGCCTCAGGGCGTCTTCCGCGGGCCTCTTTGCCTTCGCAACAAGCTCCTCTTTCTGACTCACGCTTTCCAATGCCCCCTTCTTTCTATCGTTGCTGATATGTCAGCGCTTCCCGGAGCGCGCCCGTTCGTTCCCGCCGCACGCGCGGCCCCGCCGCCCACACGGGGCGCAAGTCGCCGCGGGGAGCCGTGAGACCCGAGAGCCGCAAGAAAGCAAAGCCCGGCCAGATTGTCCGGCATCCTCGTATCTTCGATACGCCTATGAGACATCGGACAGCTCCAAGCCAGGCCATGCTCGCTCTGCGACCCGGGGTGAACCCCCGCCCGCCGCGGCCAAGGTGGCAGCCGGCACTTCCACGCCCACCAGCGATCGCGGGCGTGTCCCTGCCGACGGTCATGTTTGGATGTGGTCAACTCTCGTCTCGTTCCCCCTGGCCGCGATCCTCGCCCGACCGTCGCCGAGCGCGGCCGGGGCACGTCGCCCGGTACTTATCCCGGACGGCCCGGAGAGCCGTTATGAGCGCCTTCTGCGCGGCGCCATGATAGAACGCCCTAAGGTCGCCCACGATCGCCTCCATGTCGTCATCTATGCTCCGCCCGGCAACGATCTGCCTGAACACCTTCTTAGCCGTGGATGTCGCAAGCGTGCAGTCGGCGTCGACGATCTCGCCGGTCGACGGGTCGATCTCCAGGCCGACCCCCACAACCTTGTACAGCTCCTCGGCCGTGATCCCGGTCGGGAGTTTCGCAT
>JBLNCC010000051.1:0-8642 GCA_050260395.1 Betaproteobacteria bacterium | reverse complement strand
AACACCCATGTACTCCGAGAGAACCAACCCAAATTCCGCCAGAATCATAGGCGGAGCATGTGTTCGACGAAACAACGTTGTTATCGCTGTCATCCTGTAGCGCAAGGCCCGTTCCGTGATTGCCAATACATATATTACCAGTTACGTTGTTTCCGTTAGCGCCTGTCGTGAGGAAGATTCCATCGCTTTGGCAGTCAGCACACGTGTTGTTGGCGACGATGTTGTTGCTCGACGTAAAAAGGGCAATTGCATGCCCACGATGCTTGGTGGCCCAGACCCTTTGCACCGTACTACGTTGCACTTTGGTCAGCAGAATGCCCATAGGCCACGGCGGCCCTGCGATTGCCGGATAGTCGCCCTCGACCTTAAGGTCGGCTATGACAATGTCACTATTGCCGTTAATGCTATCGGCATTGACGATCATGTGTGCGTCCGTGGGCATGTTCGACGCGCGCATGATCACGGTACTCGGGCCTCGACCGCACAGGCGCACCTTTGAGCCGATGGATATGCTAGCAGAGATGACGTATGTTCCAACTAACAGCTGCACCGTTCCACCGGTAGACGCCAGGCTGTTTATCGCTGCATTAATCTGCTCCTCATCCGCGACCCCATCGCAGAAGTATTGCGCCTTCTCCCGCTCCTCCATGGGCGAGTCCTTCGCCGCCACGATGACAGTAAACGGCGGCGGCATGTCAACAGGCTTCCCCGGGCTTCCCGGCCTCGTCTCCATCCTCCGCCACTTCCACAAGCCCCCCATCACTCGCCCCGCCGCCACGACCCGGGTCCGCGCCGTGAGCTTGTCGCCCCTGACTTCCAGGACGTCCTCCGCGGTGCTCACCGCGTAGAAGTCCTGCGTGCTGCTGAGTAGCGGATTATTGATCAGGATTCCGTCAAAGATGTCCAAAGTAGGCAAAAACGGCAGCTCGATCTCGGTCAGCGCCGGCAGGTCTTTTTGGTCGTGGAGCGCCGCTTCCGCCATAGCATTTGCCTCTTCTACGGTGTTGATAAGGCTCGTATCACCTTCCTTAATCCCCATGGCACGCCGCCCGTATGCGTCGATGCTCGGCTGGTCCCAGACCATCACGGTCTTGCGCATCCCGCTGGCCTCGTCGCGGAAGGTCAGGCACACGACGTTCCTGATCTCACGGTCCGCAATCCTTAGGGTCTGCATCAGGATGTCCCGCGTCCAATCGAAGCTCCAGTCAGCGTGCGAGGCATCCTTACCCCGGGGCGGCGCCATGAACGTCAACCTGAAGTCGTTGTAATCGGGGAGCCATCTGCCCCCGATCCACCAGCCGCACTGGTTCGCTATCTCGACCAGGGCGTCCGCCACGGACTTGTCGCCAAGCTCGTAAGGCTTTATCATGAGACCCGGGCTGATGGGGCAGTAGATCCGGGGACCGTTCGCCATGTTGTCGTCGATTATCTGCTGCATGACGACCTCGGCCGGCGTGCCGGCCTCCGAGCCGTAGGTCCGCTTCACCTCGATGAAGGTGTCCATGAGGAGCTTCATGACGTCCCGGCATTCGACGACGATCTCCGAGCTAGAAGCGTCGGCGTCGATCCCGTCCCCGAGGTAGCCGTGGAACATCCGGACCCAGTCCACCGGCCCCGGGGTCGTGTTCACGGGGACCGCGGCCACGTCGATGACGATCTCCCGGCGCGGAAAGAGGAGCGGAGCGTACGCGCCCTGCCACTGGTTCCAGGGCGACGTCCGGACGAGCGGATGGAACGAATCCCCGACGAGCTCGCCCGCGGCATTGCGCCGCCGCGCGTTCGCGATGCGCACGGTGCAGGTCTGGGACATCACGTCCGCGCCGGTCTGCCCGGTCCCGACAGAGGCGACATCCCCACGCCTGCGGTGGATATACGTGACGTAGGACGTGATGTCGGTCCAGGTCACCCCGTCTGGGCGGGAGATGAAGACTTTGACCTTGAGATCGCGATCCTCGCCCGCGTAGAATTGCGCACTGCGCGCTGATTGCCAGGTGAGCGGGAGGGTGATGGGGAGTGTGAAGCCAGGCATGCTATCACCCCTAGCCGATGCGTACCATCATGAATTCTGGGCTGAACGCGGATGCATACTCTACATTCAGGGCGCCACCTGAGTTTTGATAGACTATCAGTTCAACATAGTTGCCGACGGCAAGGTCGTATACGGTCGCGATCTGCAACACTGTCGGCGAAGCGCTGGCAGCTGGCAAGGCGACACGAGCAATGATAGTGCTGCCATTCAGAATGATGTTCAGCTCACGAAATCCCGTGCTATTTGAAGCAAACCGTACGTTGCCGGCAATATAATACTTGCCAGCAGTCTTGCAGGTAAGACGACTATTGTTTATGGCAGTGTCGTGAATGCCGTCTGTGTCGAAGCGTTCACTGTTAAACGCAAGTACGGTGTTCGTAACGTTGGCGATGCTCTGCGCCGCATTGTGACATACCCGTGCGGCAGGCGGTGCCCACAGGAGATCCAGGAACGACGCTAGGCCCGTCATGTCCTTTTGGCTACCCCGGTGAACGATATCAGGAGTGCGTGGGACGTAGCCGCACACCGGCTCGTTACTCCGCTCGTCCGTGATGTTCGCCGAGCTAATGGAGGTCGCGCCTGCCGCTACGTATACTTGCGCAAGGCTGAGCTCCCACACTGTGCCGTCCCTCTGCAAGGTCGGCGGCGTGGGGCTTGCAGCGGGAGTTCCGGCCTTCACCGCGAGTGTGACGGAGCGCGAGGCACTGCTGTTATCTAGCTTGACAACTATCCTGTCTATGCGTGGATTCACTGGGTCCGCCGCGCCAATGGCAAGGGTCTCGCCCGCCGTATGCACCTCGAACATGCGGCCCTGGACGAATGCCGCGCCGGTGGCGACCGTGACGTTCATCGAGGCCGGGTCGGCGGCTGAAACCGCGAGGCTGCCGCCATAGCCGTAGACCACGCCATCTCTCTGGGTTAGTGCCTTGAACAAGGCCGCGAACGACGCGGCATCGAAAGATCTGTCTCCGCCAACTGCATCAAAGAACATGCTGCGCTGAGCCACAATATCACCTCTAGACTCGAAGACCCCGGCTCACCGCCGAGGCCCTACTTCTCTTTGACCACCAGCGTCAAATTCCGCCCGCTCTCGTGCCAGGCACCGTCCCGGCCGAACGGGACGCGCTGGTCCGGCTCGATATCGACGTAGGCCGCGATGGAATTCACCGCAGGCGTGCCGCCCAGCTCGTCGATCCAGAACGTGGTCTCGCCCCAGCCGACGGACTCCATGTGGGCGATGATCGCGTTGTACTCTGCCCAGGTGATCTTCCGCAGCTCCAGCCGCCAGGTCCGCTTCGTCGCGATCCTGTCACGGCGGAGCGTGCCGGCAAGGGTCGTCTGCTCGTCGCCGATGACCCGGCGCGGCGTCGTTTGAGCCGTGATGTTGGGGAGCGGCACCGCTCCGTTGTTGAGGTAGGCTATCGGGGTCATTTATCAGGCACCCCCGGTCAAGGTCTCTAGGCCGCAACGCCGGTCGCTACGCCATAGCCCCGGCAAAGCCGTAATTCGCAAGGCCACGTTCGCCCTTGTTTTCAGCGTCCGCCCGGGCGACGCGGCGCTTGAAGTCGTCCCAGCCATAAATGTTGGCGCCTTCCAGGTGGTAGTGGTTGTGAATGTGGACCTCGCGCCCCACTCCCCTGCCGGTCGCGACCGCCCGGGCCTGGGCGGCAGTGAGCACGAACTCGCCGGCGTGGAGGAGCGCAAGCCCGGTTCTGCCGACGTAGCCGCCCTCCTGATATGCGGGCAACGCGACCTCCCACCTGGTGACAGCGATCTTGAAGCCGGTGGGGACGTTTCTCAGGCTTTCGGCGAACTCGTTTGCCGCGTCGGTCGCAAGGCCGAGGGCCTTGGCAAAGTCAAACTCTTTCAAGGCCTCCCAGAACGGCCCGGCCACCGCGACGATCTCCTGGAATTTCTGCTGCAGGCCGAGCTTCTCTTCGGCCGACAGGACGCCGTCCCAAACCGCCGTGGTCATGAAGTCGGACAACTTCTGGAGCAGCGGCCTCATGATCTCGCCGGCCATGAAGGCTTTGATGAGGCCTTGCTTGGTCGTCGATTCCAGATTGCCGGCGAAACCCGCAAGGAATCCCTGGTAGGTGTCCGCGCTGAAGGCGTTGCCCAGGGCGCCCGCGGCGTCGCTGATAGTGGTCCCTAAAGCCTCCGCGATCTTCTGGAAGGTGTCCTCCAACTTCTTCTTTAGCTCATCAATCTGTGGCCCATAGATCGCTTGCCCTGCGGCGTAGCCCGCTCCGGCCCCGAGACCGGCGCCCACGGCAATGCCGAGGAGCGGCCCCACGCCCGGGATGAGGAGGCTCGCGAGGAAGCCGAGGAAACCCCCGACAACTCCACCGCCCACCGTCATCGTCGCCTGCGCCTGCTGCGCGGCCTGGAGCGCGGCCACGTTCTTGTTCCAGTCCTCGTAGTTGCGCCGCATGCGGGCAAGATCGGGGTAGTTGACTTCGCCGTAAGCGCCGCCCGGGTACTCCCGCGCGAGCCTCGCCGCGGTCCCGCCGAAGAGGTTCCCGATGGCCTCCCCGAGCTTGGAGAGGCCGTAGTTCGCGAGGTTGACGATCGTCTGCTTCCAGTCGACCGAGATAAGATTCGTGGTATCATCGACGACCAGTTCGATGGAATCCACGATTCGCGCGACGAAGCCTGCCCATGCGTTCCCGGCTTCCTCCAAGCCGCTTACGAAGCCCTGCTGGAAGGCCTTCAGCATCGTCAACGTATCCTGGGACGTGAACTTCTTGAAGAACTCCCCAAGCTGTTGCCACCAAGGGAGCGACTGTTTTATGGCCTCTCCGCTCTTTTCTATGGCGTCCGCCGCCTGCTGCGCCGGTGGCTCGACGCCGAACAGGGCGTCCATTAGCTCCTTCATGCGCTCCTTGAGCGTCCCCACGACTGCCGCGATCTGGTTGTATCGCTCCTCGCCGAGCAAACCCTTGGCCAGGCTCAGGACTACATCGCCGATCCACTCGAAGAGCGTCGCGAACGCGCTGATGATCGCCTTGCCGATGGAGCTGATTGACCGCCCGAGCTCCGCGATCCAGTCCTGAGTTGTGCCCAGGCTCTTCGCGAGCGCTGGATCGATGCCAGCCGGGATGGAGATCCTCGGCACGGCCCCGGCCTGGAGACGGAGGACGCCCATGGACCGGAACCACTCAACGATTTCCGCGAGGCCTCCACGGACCACTTTCGCCGGGACAACGGCCTCGCCCGGCTCGAGGAGGGCGGGGATGATGTCTCCACCGCCGTAGCCCGGGAGGATGACGCCGCGCTGGTGGCCTTCGGCCTTCTTGGGCATGCCGGGCATGAGCGTCGTGGGCAGGAGCAGTTTGACGAGGTTCTCCCAGGTAAACGTCTCCCGAATGCCCCTGATCAGCCTGTTCCCGATCTCCTTCCCGATTTCGATCCATTCCGTGACCGTCTCAATAGAAGCCTTGAACGTGTCTGAGACGCTCTTGCCGATATCCGTGAATTTCTGCCTTATGCCCTTTATCAGAGCGTCAGCCATCTCGACGCCGCGCTGCGCCCATTCGGTGAGCTCGTATTCTTCAGGCTTGGGGGCCTGCTCCATCAGCTTTGTCACGTTCGGTATCCAGTTTCTGTTCAGGGCATCGGCCCTCTCCGGCGCGTAACGCTCGCCGAGGAACTTGATCCACGCCTGCCGCTGTTCTTTCGAGAGGGCTGCCATTGTTGTGTCCTGCGCGAGCTTGAACTGCTTTTTGAATTGCTCCCAGTACCACATCACCGTGGTAGCCGAAGCCGCGGCAAACCACTCCCGAGTCTTGGGCGTTAGTCCCAAACCCTTCGTCAGTTCATCGAAGATCTGCTGGTTTGCCTGCTCCAGGAACTTATAGCCCTGCTTCGCAAATTGCGTCGTGCCGTACGGCCACTTCGTGCCCATGCCGCCTTCGGCCTGGAATATGGCCTGCAGAAGTTTGCCCAAGCCTGGAATACCTAGCTGCTGCTCGATCTTGGCCTCAACGTCGCTGGGCTTTATGCCCAGGGCCGCCCAGAAGCGGCCGGCCAAATACGCGCCGACCTCGGCCAGATATCTTGCCACTCGATTCACGCTTCCGCCGATGGCCAGGATGATGATCTCTCCAATATCGATCGCGGCGCCCATCGCCTGCCCAAGGATCTTCCCGGCATTGATCCCTATCTCTACCAAGCCGCGCACCCATTCGGGCGTGCCTTGAAGTTGCTGCGTCTCTATGCCGCGCTTGAACGCCTCGGTAAGATCCCACGTCCCGAGAGCGGCTTCGTCGAACCACTTGCGCAAGTTCTCTTTGACTGGTCCGAGCCATTTGCGGAAGTCTTGGATGGCCGGCAGGAGAGCTTCCTGCCAGTCGATGATGGCCGGTATGACTACCTTTTCGGCCTTCTCGCGGATCACGTCCAGGGCGCTCTTTGCGACGACTTCAACCCGCTCGGCGATTATGCGAACCGTCTTGACGATCTTCTCCCCGGTGGTAAGGCCGGGCTGCTTCCAGACTTCGATTATCTCGTTTGCGCCTTCGACAACCCACTGCCAAACGCTCTTGACCGTCTTGCCTACCCATGGCCAGGCGGTGTCGCGCAGCCAGTCCCAGGCGTTCCCTGCGCCTTCCACGACCCAGTTCCACACGGTTCGTGCGGTGTTGCCGAGCCATGGCCACGCAACATCCCGTAGCCACTCCCAGGCATTCCCGCTTGCTTCGACAGTCCAATTCCAGGCCGTCTTGGCCGATTCTCGTAGCCACGGCCAGGCTTTGTCTTGAAGCCACTCCCAAAAGTCGCCCGCGGCGGTGACGGTCCAATTCCAGGCCGTCGGAATCGCCTGCTTGGTAAGCCACGGCCACGCGACATCGCGTAACCATTCCCAGGCATTGCCGGCCGCCTCGATAGCCCAATTCCATGCAATCTTGAGAGGCGGCCCAAGGTGCTCCTTCAGCCACGGGATGGCCGTATCCCTGATCCACTCCCAGGCGTTGCCTCGGGCTTCGATGAGCCAATCCCACGCCGTCTTTAATGCCTTGCCTCCAAACTCGGCGATCTTGCTGACGATGGGTTCGATTTTCGCCCAGACCGCGCGGGTCTTGTCCTGTATCCCGCCCCAGTTGTTGTCCCACGCCGCCTTTATGGCGGCGACAGCGGCAATGATGAGCGCAGCTCCTATCATCCACGGGCTCGTGACAAAGGATATAGCCGCGCCGAGCAGGGCCAGCCCCTTGGCCACAATACCGACGGTGCTCACGGCCAGACCGAGGGCGGTTATCCCACCCAGTACCGCGGTGCCGAGCAGCGTCCACCGGGCGATGTTGTCCTTGGTCTTGGCGTCCATATTCTGCAGGGTAGAGATAACGTCGCTGATGGCCCTGGAGACGATATGAAAGCCCGAGACGAGGCGGGGTTCGAAGATCCGGCCCATCTCCTCTTGGAGGTCGCCGAAGAGGTTCGCGGTCTGCGTCGCAGCGCCGCCGACCCGGTCAACGAGCGCCCGGGCGGCGGGTCCCGTGTTCTTGTCCAGGATCTCAAGGAGCATCGAAACCTTCTCGGTCGTGCTCGCCATGTTGAAGGCTTTTTTCTCGGCGTCTGTCATGGTGATGCCGTAGCGCGAAAGCGCCCCGGCGCCTGCCGTCATCGCGCGGCCCACCTGCACCGCCGCCTGGTGGAGATCCAACCCGTACATGGCCGCGAGGTTCTGCACGCGCGGGATGAGGTCGATTATCTGCTTCTCGGTGAGCTGGAATGTGGCCAGCATCGCGGCGGCCTCGATTGTCGCCTCGTCGCCGAAGGTCGTGAGTTTCTGGAGCTCGGCAGCGTAGGCGGCGATCTTTTGCGTGCTGATGGCCTGTCCTGAGCCGCGGATGGCGGCCTCGAGCTTGCGCTCGGCCTGTTCCTGTTCGTCCAGAGCCCGGGTGACTTTCGTGATGCCGGCGACCATGCCGGCGAAGGCGATGCCGCTCCTGAGGGAAATCGCCTGGGCCGTGGAGGCGAGCCTGTCCATCTGGTTTACGGTATTCTGGATCGTGGAAGTAACGCCCTTGAACGCCTGGGAGGCGAGGTCCCGGGCGGATATGATGATCTGTACCTCAGTCGCCATGCTTATCCTCCGCCTCCCTTCTCGCCTTCGCCGCCATTCTCGCGAGCTCCCGCGCCTCAAGGAACCGTAATTTGTTGAACTCGGCCGGCGTCAGCTCGATCTCGTACATCTCCGCGAGCTTGAACACGGCGTTGTAGTCCAGGCCGACGACGGAAAAGCCGGCCGCGCGCCACTGGGTACACGAAAGCGCCCAGAGCTCCCAGATATCCTCGTTCTCGGGAAGTAGCTCCGGGCACTTGAACTCGCAGGCCGCGCAGCCGAGCGGCTCGTCCGTTTGTCTCGCGGCCTCCCGGCAGTCGGCGCAGTATTCCGCGCGCTCGACGTGCCAGGAGTAGACCTCTATGAGTTTTTTAGTGCTTCCGGCTTGATCCCCATGGTGAGGGCATAGGTCTCCTGTGCGAGACGCATGCATTCCCCATTGGGGACGTCGTCGAAGTTGTAGTCGGGGTAGATCTTTTCGAGGATCCAATCGACCATCTTCTCCGTGAGCTCCACCAGGGCCGGGTTATCGGTTTCCGAATCCCC
>JBLNCC010000050.1:0-4280 GCA_050260395.1 Betaproteobacteria bacterium | reverse complement strand
GGGGACGGCGCGCTTGCGGCGCGCCTCGCTCGAATTTGGCGCGTCGGCACGCCAAATTCTCAACGCCCCGTCGTGCAAACACCGGCAACCCGAACATGTCCGTGGCGCTGCGGTCGGTGTGCGGTCCCCAGCGTGCCCGAGGGCGGGCCGCTTCCCCTTACCCGGGTTCTCGCCCCTAAAAGGCCGCGGAGGAGCCCGCGCCGATGACGCCGGCAGTCACTATGATGAGGAGTATGAGGCCCACCAGGGCCGCCAGGGGAATCACTGCGCTGAAGACGCACGTGCCGATGGCTGCCCTCGTCGACATCCCGTGTGCTTCGCGCAGCGAGATCACGCTCAAAGCGGCCACCCAGACCACGATCCCGGCCGATGCAACGGTGGACAAGCCCGCCACAACGGGGCCGCCCACCCGGGCGAGCACCATGAGAGGAAGAAGGATCAACGCTGGAAACTGAGCGAACCCCATCGCCGCGACAAGGCCGGCGAAGGTCCCCTCGCCACCGAAAAGCAAGGCTGCGAGGTGAAGGATGCCTACGCCGATGAAGTAGCCCACGGTCGACGCAACGATGGCACCGATGAGGACCGACCCGAGCAGGTCCTCGAACGTCACGCCCGGTAAAGCGTCGAGGTTCGCTTGGGAGAGCATGCCGCAAGACAGAAGCGTCACGGCCCCGACGACGACCGCGAACGCCCACCCGACAGGTTTCTTTTCAGCCACGGCGCGGAGCGCCTCAACGGGACTGACCATCACGCCGTACAGCCAGTCGAGAACTCCGTCGGACACATCCATCCTCCCCTTCGAGCCTCACTGGTTCTTTGACGCTTCCCCTCAATAACGCATCTCCGCGGTTGGCTCTTCGCGCAACCGCCACAGGAGACGTTCCTCCGGGCTGAGCACGAGGGCCTTCGCAAACGCTTGCACCTCGCCCAGCAAGTTCCACAAGTCGACGAGGAAAACAGGCGCCGGCACCTCGTACACGACTGGAGACTCCACGCCGGCAAGCTCCGCGGCAGCCGCCACGGCGTCGTCGAGGTCGCCCAGAGAGTCGACGAGCCCGAGTTCCACCGCTTGGCTTCCCAAAAACAGCTCGCCCGTGGCGAGCTCGCGCACCCTCTCGACGGCCAAGCCCCGGTGAGTCGCGACGTACGTCACAAACTGCTCATAAGCTACGTCCGATAGTTTCTGAACGAGCTCGCGTTCTTCTGGAGTGAGGGTGCGCTGGTACATGTCTTTGTGCCGGCCGGACTTTATGACCTGATCCTTGATGCCCAGCTTGTCGTACAGCCCGTGCAGGTCCAGGATGCTTGTGATGACCCCTATGGAGCCGGTCATCGTGCCCGGCATCGCGAAGATGCGGTCCGCAGGCGTCGCTATGTAGTAGCCTCCCGAGGCAGCGATATCCCCCATGGAGATGACGACCGGCTTGGAGAATTCTTCGATCATTCCGGCTATGGCCTGGGAAGCAGCAACCGATCCCCCGGGGCTGTCTATTCTGAGAACGACCGCTTTGACCGAGGAATCAGCCTCCAGCTTTTCGAGGTACCTGGCCACCAGCCTTGGAGTTATGCCTCCCGCGGTCGACAATGAGGACCGCCCCTCGGCGATCGGCCCGTCCAGGTACACCACGGCGATCCTGTTGCCTGGCGCGCCCAAGCGACCGCGCGTGGCAAATCGTTGGTTTGAAGGAGAAGGCGGCCTCATCTGGATGAGCACGACTACGGAGAGGAGCGCCAGGCCGATCACGCCGAGGACCAGAACTCTCTTCCTCACCGCGTCTCCACCCCCTGCCGTCCGCCGAGCCCTGTCCGCCCCCGCTCCGGATCACGCGGGAAGCCGGGCTGCTGGCGGTGCACCCGTTCTCACCATATTCGCGCGATTACACCCGTATGTTTCGATAATAGCGCTCAAGTTCCTTTCAGCGGGGACGGTTTCAGTCTCAGTTTCAGGCCGAGAGCCGTGCGACCAGCTCTTTGAGGAACCATTCCACGTCGCTCACGATGCCCACGGCCTGCAGGCTCCCCCTGTCAGCAAGCTTGGTTACAGTGGCGGGGTTTATGTCCACGCATACGGTCTTCACCCGGCTCGGGAGCAGGTTCCCGGTGGCAATTGAATGAAGCATGGTGGCCAACATTAGCGCGAGTTCAACGTCTTTTATCTTCGAGCGCATCTCGTCCTGCGCCTTCATCGTGTCGGTGATCACGTCGGGGAGAGGGCCGTCGTCGCGGATGGAGCCCGCAAGCACGTAGTCCACACCGTGCGTGATGCACGCGTGCATGACGCCCTTCTTGAGCACCCCCGCCTCCACGGCGGCGCGGAGCCCGCCCAGCCTGCGGATGGTGTTGATGGCCCGAAGGTGGTGCGCGTGGCCCTCCGAGGCCGCCGCGCCGTTCTCGAGGTAAACGCCGAGGGACGTGCCGTATAGCGCCGACTCGACATCGTGGACCGCCACGGCGTTCCCTGCGAACAGCACGTTCACGTAACCCGCCTGGATCAGGGCAGAGAGATGTCTGCCCGCGCCCGTGTGGATGACAGCGGGGCCGGCGACGGCGAGGATCTTCTTGCCGCGAGCCCTGACGTCCTTCATTGCCCTGGCAATCTCCTCGACGACCAGGGCCTTCGGCCGCTCGCTCGAAACCGGGCTTCCCATGAAGCTGAATATCTCGCGGTGTCTCGCCCTCTCCAAGGGCACGACCTTGACGCCCCTTGACCCGACCACGAGGAGGTCGCCCTTCTTCACCCTGTGGAGCGGCACGCACCGTGCGACCGGAGGCGTGCAGGTGAGGTCGACCGTGATGCCGCAATCCATCTCGATATCGCGTACGGGCACCCAAGACCCCGCCACTCTCACGAAGGTGTCCAGGTTCGTGGTGGAATAGAAGCCTTCGGGGAAGACGCCGTCCTGCGTTGCCGCCTCCAAGACCACCTCGTCCTGGTCCGCAACGGTCGCGCCGAGACCCCGTACTTCCTCGACGATGGCCTCCAGCGCCTGCGGCGTTGACGCCTTGATCTCGATCCTGGCGTAGCTCGTGTCCTGCTTCGTTCGACCGACCCTGATCTCCTCAATGTGGAAGTCTCCGCCCATGTCCATGATGGCGTCCATCACCCTGGGGAGAATCCGGGAGTCTATGATGTGACCTGCAAGTTCGATCGTTGCGCTGACCACTGCCGATGCCCCCAATATGGTTTGCAACCAGCTTACCCTGGGGAAAAGGGAATGTCAATAGCCCCGCCCTCTCGTTTCCAGCCGTCAGAAAGCTCAGCAAGGCCTCTGCGCCTCGGTGAGCCCTTCGACGAGAAGAACGTCGTCACGTGCCTCCACTATCATAGGAGTCCTTGAGTTCACTTGTGGCCACGACATCGGCCCCGGTGCCGAAGACGTCGCGGACCACCACATCGCCGGCCTTCAGCGGGGGGCTGACGACCTTTTCTGCCAGCAGCCGTGCGGCTCCCAAGAGAAGATGCTTGGGAATCGGCCGGTCGGTCTTCACGGGAAGGAGCGGGTGATCGGGACACGTTGTGCGTACAGTGAATGTCAAGACCCGCCTCGGGTCATACCGCTCGAGGAGCGCGTACTCGCGTCCCCGGTCGCACTTGTTGCCCCTTACCTCCCCCGCGTCTAGAACAGTGACTTCGCACCCAACAGGACAGACGACGCATGTCACCGTGAACTCCTTCGAACCCATGCTCACGTAGAATCACGCCTCTCTTTCCACTATGGACACCGTGAGCACACCGTCGTTCCCGGACGGAAGCGCAAACCTGTCCACGTTCACCTGCAGCATCTCGCCAGGCCGGACCTTTTCTTTTCTATGACGCCGCAACACCTTTCCTGCGGCCGACACCTCCAGCACCACGTTTTCCGCGGGCTGGCTGGGGCGCAGGGATATGGTGAGGGTCCTGCCGTTGCCGCCCGCAAGCGTGCCGCGCCGGACGAACCATTGAGGAACCACGTATCGAACGTTCCGGCCAGGGCGGATCTCTCCCAGCGCGGAGCACGCCCGAAACCTCACGCCCTCACCCGTCTCGCCCGGGGCCCCAACCTCATCCGCCCGGGTCGCCGCACGTGCGCCCGCGCTTACCGAGCCTGCGCCTGCACCCGCCGTGCCCGTGCCCCCGCAGCCCGCCGCTCCCGTCACGACCCCGGCCGCCGCCCTGGCCGCGGCAGCAGCGCCCGCCACCATGCCGTCCTCGGTCACGTGGTCTACAAGGTCGTGCACGTGGACCACGTTGCCGCAGGCGAAGATACCAGGCACGCTCGTCTCCATCTCGTCGGTGACGA
>JBLNCC010000049.1:0-45883 GCA_050260395.1 Betaproteobacteria bacterium | reverse complement strand
TCTCAGCCGGGCCGGCGCCGGACGCGGCGTTTCGCGCCGCGATTCACTCGTGATCGGGGAGGCGGGCAGCTTTTGGCCCAGTACGTGCTGCGCCGACTGATAGCAACGGTACCAATACTCTTAGGCGTTACGATCGTGGTGTTCATGTTCCTCCATCTCATTCCGGGGGATCCCGCCAGAGTTATACTGGGCGAGAGGGCTACACCTGAAGCGCTGGAACAGGTACGCAAGCAGCTTGGCCTGAACGACCCTCTGCACGTGCAGTACTTGCGGTTCCTCGGGCGACTCCTAAAGGGAGACCTTGGCCGGTCCATCGTCAGCAACACTCGGGTTTCACACGAGCTTGCCACGAGGTTTCCCGCGACAATTGAACTTGCGGTAGCGGCGATGATCATCGCCATTGTCATCGGGGTTCCGGCCGGGATCATATCCGCTACCCGCCAGTACTCGATGTTCGACCATGTCAGCATGATGGTCGCGCTCCTCGGTGTATCTATGCCCATATTCTGGTTGGGACTCATGCTGATATGGCTGTTCGCCCTTGAGCTCAGATGGTTCCCGATGTCAGCTCGTCTGGATGTGACGATCGACCTCCACACCATCACCGGGCTCTTCGTGTTGGACAGCATCCTCACAGGCAACCTTGCGGCGCTGAAGAACAGTCTCGCGCACCTGGTGCTGCCAGGGTTCGCTCTCGGGACAATACCAATGGCCATAATCGCGAGGATGACCCGGTCGAGCATGTTGGAAGTGATGCGTCAGGACTACATCCGCACCGCGCATTCCAAAGGGCTCGCCGAGCGGACCGTGGTCATCAAGCACGCCCTGAAGAACGCACTGATACCTGTGATCACCGTGATGGGCCTGCAATTTGGATTCCTGCTCGGCGGTGCGGTGATGACGGAAACGATTTTCTCGTGGCCTGGCGTCGGAAGGCTGGCCTTCGATGCCATCATGAACAGGGATTTCCCCGTCTTGCAAGGGTCCATCCTTTTGATCTCATGTGTATTCGTGTTCATCAACCTGGTTGTTGATGTGGCTTATGCGTACCTCGATCCCAGGATTCACTATGATTAGCGGACACCAATTGACGGATACCTGTGCCATCAAGAGAGAATGGAAGGGATGGCGTTGACCTCGGTGGTTGCAACGGCTGCGGTGGAAAGCACGCGCGACATCAATGCTGAAGTTCACGGATCGAGTTTGTGGCGGGACGCGTGGCGAAGGCTTCTTCGGAACCGGTCGGCCGTCGCTGGCGGTGTTCTCGTGTTGGTTCTCGCGGCTATCGCGGTGGCTGCCCCGTATGTAGCGCCGTACGATCCCCTCGCGCCAAGCCTGGAGGACAGGCTCTCGCCTCCATCGGCCCTTCATTGGCTTGGCACCGACGATCTCGGAAGGGACATCCTTAGCCGTATAATCTATGGGGCAAGGGCGTCACTCCAGGTGGGGATACTCGCGGTCGCCCTGGCGCTTGCGGCCGGGGCTGTTCTCGGGATAGTAGCAGGCTATTACGGAGGTCTCCTTGACAACCTCATTATGCGCGTCATGGACGTCATGCTGGCTTTCCCGGGCGTGCTGCTTGCCATAGCTGTGGTAGCGATCATGGGCCCGTCGCTCAGCAACGCCATGATAGCCATCGGGGTCGTGTCGATTCCTGTCTACGCGCGTATAGTGCGCTCTTCAACGCTGCAGGTCAAAGCGAGTGAATACCTCGAGGCCGCCAGGGCGCTTGGCGCCAGCGACCTGCGGATCATCTTCCGCCACGTCCTTCCGAATTGCATGGCCCCACTCATCGTGCAGGCTACCCTCGGCATCGCCACGGCGATCCTCGATGCGGCGGGCTTAAGTTTCCTGGGGCTTGGAGCACAGCCCCCCACCCCGGAGTGGGGGGCAATGCTGAGCGGCGGGCGCGCCTTCCTCCGCATTGCTCCTTGGGTAACCGCATTCCCGGGAATCGCGATAGTGCTCCTGGTCATGGGATTCAACATGTTCGGAGACGGGCTGCGCGATGCGTTGGACCCCAGGCTAAAGCGATAGCCCCTTTGCTCCGTGCGTCCCTTGCCTCCGGTCTCATCCAGTCTCGTCCGTCGCGCCCCCATCTCCATCGCCCAGGTTATTTACCGAGCGGGCCTGGCAGAGGCGCGCCTTGTGGCGGAAGCGCGCGCCACGGCCTTCACAATCTCGCCAAACACGATAGTCGATGCTGAAAGGGCCCAGACGGTAAGCCATTCCGACGGTGTAAGCGCAACGGTATCGAAGATAGGGCGGAGGGCGGGCACCATCAGCACCACGAGCTGGAGGGCAGCTGACGCCACCCACGCTCCTACCAGGTACCTGTTGGTCAGAGGGCCAAGGCGGAAGAGTGACCGCAGCGTCGAACGAAGGTTGAAAGCGTGAAACAGCTGACTGAGCGACAAGGTGGCGAAGGCCACCGTCCGTGCCGCGAGGATCGGGTCCCGACCGGTGCTGACGTCCTCCCGAACGCCGAGCCAGAAAGCCAGAAGCGTGATGCCACCGATGAACGCTCCGTAGAGCCCTATGCGGATGACGCCGCCCGCGCCGAACACCGATTCTGATCTCTTCCGAGGTGGGCGCCTCATCACACCCAGGTCCGGCGGCTCGACACCCAGAGCGAGCGCGGGGAGGCTGTCGGTCACGAGGTTTACCCAGAGTATCTGTATAGGAGTGAGCGGTCTGAAACTGCCGGACACTATCGCCGTGAAGATCGCCACTATCTCTCCGATGTTACACGAGATGAGGTAGGCAATGGACCGCCTGATGTTATCGAAGATGGTCCTCCCTTGGCGCACTGCCTCAACAATCGTGGCGAAGTTGTCGTCGGCGAGTACCATGTCCGCGGCCTCCTTGGCCACATCGGTGCCGGTTATCCCCATCGCGCACCCAATGTCCGCGCGTTTGAGCGCTGGCGCGTCGTTCACGCCGTCGCCGGTCATGGCAGCGACATGCCCCCCGCGCTGAAGGGCCTCCACGATCCTGACCTTGTGTTCCGGGGAGACCCGTGCGTAAATGGACACGCGCCGCACCGCCGCGTCCAGCTCCTCGTCGCTCATGTCATCAAGCTCGGTTCCTGAGAGCGCTTCTGGGGTCGGAACGCCAGTTCGTGCGGCAACCGATGAGCCGCTCGCCCCCACGCTGCCAGCCGCCGACGTGACGGTGCCACCCGCCACAAAACCCCCGCTCCCGGATGCGTGAGGACTTGCGCCCAGGCCTTCCGCGGTGAGCCCGATGGCTTTTGCCACGGCTATGGCCGTGTCCTTGTGGTCTCCGGTTATCATGATGGGCACAATCCCCGCCTCCCGGCACGTTCTGACCGCGGCAGGCACCTCGGCTCTGGGCGGGTCCATCATACCCATGAGACCCACGAAGGCCAGGTCCCGCTCGATGTCGTCAGGCTCGAGGCGTGGCGGAAGCGAGGGCAGGGGCTTGAAGGCGAACGCCAATACCCGCAGCGCCTCGGCGGCCATGCGGCCGTTGGTGTCCAGGATGCGAGCTTTCGCAGCATCGTCAAGGGGACGAATCCCTCCCTGGTCGAAGACGAACGTACACCGGTCAAGCACGGAGTCAGGAGCGCCCTTCACCAGGGCTACGTAGCGGTTCTTGGCTGCGCCGCCACAGGGGGACTCTTCCTCCGCTCCCGGGCATGGCAGCGCTGGCGCCGCTGTACCGGTGCCGGCGTCTCCGGCGCCGGCTCCTCCCCCATGGACCTGGTCCCCACCGGGCGTTTCGGCCTCCTGAAGGCCTGAATCAGGGACCTGCCAGGACCACGGGAACTGGTTTACCGTGGTCATTCGCTTGCGGACAGAGTCGAACGGGATCTCGCCAACCCTGGGCGCTTTCTCTGCCTCGTCCGCACCAAGTCCTGCCTTTCTGGCGGCTACGACGAGAGCCCCTTCCGTGGGGTCACCTGTGACATACCATTCTCCCGTATCAGGGTTTTGGCGAAGTTCGGAGTTGTTACATAGCAAGGCGATGCGCGCTAACATGGAAAGGTGCGGGTCCGTCGCGTCCACGCTCGTCCTCGCCACGAGATCGACGTCGACGGCGTCGCCTCTGGATGTCGCCGCCGCGCCTCCAGCTGACATCTTTGCGCCCGGCACGACCGTCGCGACGGCAGCCCCTCTAGCCTCTGCCCCTGAGGCGGCGGGAACCGCAGCCGGCGCGCAAGCAGCCGCCAATTCGCCCTCGGCCAAAGCTCCGGCCACCCTGAACTCGCCTTCGGGAGAATAACCCTGGCCCGTTACGTCCAACAGCCGACCGTCGACATACGCTCTCACCACTGTCATCTGGTTTTCTGTGAGAGTCCCCGTCTTGTCTGAGCATATTGCCGTCGCGCTTCCCAGGGTTTCCACGGCGGGCAGCTTACGAACGATAGCATGGTGCCGCGCCATGCGTTGCACCCCGATGGCCAGCACCACAGTGACAATGGCAGGAAGTCCCTCGGGAATCGCCGCGACCGCAAGGCTGACCGCGGTTAGGAACATCTCAAAGACTGGGATGCCCCGCAGGAGCCCGGCGACGAACATGATCGCGCACAATCCAAGCGCCGCGCCCCCCAGCCACTTCCCGAGCTCCTCAAGGCGTTCCTGGAGCGGCGTCCGCTTCTCGGTGGACGTCTCGATGAGGCCGGCGATGTGCCCGACCTGAGTCTTCATGCCTGTCGCGACAACTACGCCACGCCCCCGCCCGTACACGCAGATCGTCGCCATGTGGACCATGTTGGACCGCTCGCCTATCGGAGCGTCTTCCGGAAGCACTGCGTCAGCAGCCTTCTCCACGGGCACGGACTCGCCCGTGAGCGCCGCCTCCTCCACCTTGAGCGTAACCGCTTCCACGACGCGCATGTCCGCAGGGATGTGGTCCCCGGCCTCGATGAGCACCACGTCTCCCGGCACGAGCTCCCGCGTTGGCACCGTAACAGTGACGCCGTCGCGGCGCACGCGGGCGTTCGGGGCCGCGAGCTTCTTGAGGGCAGCCAGGGCTTTCTCGGCACGGCTCTCTTGCGTAACCCCGAGGACGGCGTTGAGCACGACTATGGCCATGATGACGATTCCCTCTGTAAACTCGCGCAGCGCCGCCGAGATGGCTGCCGCAACGATGAGCACCAGCACCAGGGGCTCCTTGAACTGAGCCAGGAACATCTGGAGGATGCTCGGCCCGGGCTTTTCACGGAGCTCATTCGGGCCGAAACGCTCCAAACGCGCCTTGGCCTCCCCGGAGGAGAGGCCCTTCGAGAGATCCGTTCCGAGGAGGACGGCGACGTCGGATGCGCTCATGCAATGATACGGAGGGGTAGCTTCCGCGGAGCCTCTGATAGCGCTGAGGTCGGTCTCGTTAACACGTCTCACAGCCGTTTCTCTTTCCATCGCTCATTTCCTTTCAATACGACGAGTCTCGATGCGACGCGCCGTTCGTGCCGAACTCAAGACCCCGTCATTCCTCTGGGGTTCTTCTACACAACTAGGGTGTCCTTCCGTCAGGGAACCGCATCCACCCGCATGCTGCCCGTTGGGCGCGTCAGCGCAGCGTGGGTGCAGGCACTCCAAATGACGGCACCAGGCTAGAAAAAAAGACCTCCACACCATCGAAGTGGTGCGAAGGTCTTGCCAAGCCTGCACGAGGCTGGTAAAGCCAGGCTCAAGGCCGGTTGTTGACTTTACCTGAACCAGCTACTCCCCTTCGCTTGTCGCCCGGCACGGGCTCCGCCTTTGCGGGTTTTGCGGGACCGACCCCTCATGCGATAAGGAGTCGCCCCCCGCGCTCTGTCCACAGACATTATACCTGTCGCAAGCCCGGCTTGGCAATACCCGCCGCTTGGGAAGGCCGCGCCTGCGGCCAAGCGGTCGCACCCGCCTGCACCGGGCGACCGTGCCCACCTTGGCCGCGTCCGCCCGGTCCGCGTCGCGTCCAGCTTCAGCTGGGATCGCCCATTCCACGCCCATGCCGTCCGTCACCAACTCCCATGTGTGACGCAGTAACCTCATTTCAGCATCGTCCACACGGCGGCTGCGCCCACCAGGATGGCCTCGGGTATCGCCACGAGTTTACAGACGCCCCCGAAGTCCGCCCCAAAATGAGCGACCGTAAGAGACAGGCACAGGTGTGCTGGAGACAGCATGACTCCCGCCTGACCGCTCACTACGCCCAGGATGGCAAGGTCGATCGACCGCTGTGCGAGAAACGTCCCCGCTGTCGCCGCCGCGGCCCCACCCGCGATCGGTGCGCCGAGGCCTGCGACAACAGGCAGAGCAAGCCCTGCGTAGGCCGGCGCGTAACCTGTAAGAAAACCAACGAGGAACGGCATTACGACCGCAACGAGGATGACCGGCACCCCGGAGGACTCAAAGAAAGCCGGCAATTCCTCGAGCGCGCCCGAAAGCTCCAGGACGCCCTTGAAGGCCATGACCCCCGCGATGAGAAAGATGATGCTGCTTGCGACGGCTTCTTTCGCGAAAGCGGCAAGCTTCCGCACCGGGACGCGAGCGTACAGAGCCGTTAGTATGGCGACGACGCCGAGAACAAGCGTGATGTCCACAGAAAGCGCCACAGCGCCCACGACGACCGACAAAATGGGCACGAGGCCGTTTGCCAGCGCTATCCAGTCTTCGCGCGTAGGACGCGCTGTGTCGGAGCTGGCCCGTTCGGCCCGCGGAACGCCGTGAAATCCGACAAAAGCGCCGCTTACCACGGCGATGACAAAGAAGGGAGCCGTCAGCTTTACGTAGGTCGGGAGCGGCAGTCGCAGCAGGTTTGAGGCAATTATGAGCCCCGGGTACACCGGAACCACGAATTCCATCGGGTGCCGAAACCAGTAATTGATGAAGCTACGCCGTTCCGCCGACATGGACATTTCTTGCGTGGCCTCGCCCACCATCGGCGCAGAAAAAAGCGCCCCGCCTGCCGATGGGAGAAAACCCACTAGGAGCGGGAGAAGGGCGGCGACGGCTCGCCTGTCCCGGACTATCTTGCCGAGCGCCCCGGTCATGCCGCCGAGAAAGCCCGCGTGTCGCATCACGTTCTCGAGCACCATCACGACAAGCAGCGCGGCCGCCAATTCGACGGAATCCAGCGCGAACACCGATGCCACGATGCCGCGCACGAGCTTCACTGGACCCATCCCGAACATGAGTCCGAGTCCCACAGCGGCCAAGAGCATAGCGATGCCCAGGTTCATCTTTCTGCGCAGAGCCACCACAATGAACAGGCACACCAAGACAAGCTTGACTAGCGCACCCACTTTCGGCCCATGCCCCCATCCCCGCCCGTTGCTGAGTGCGTGATAGTGTCAGAGACCATCGGTCTGGCCGTTGCGCCGTTTGGCCTGGCGGTCGTCCCCTCCGCAAACGACGGGCTTGACGTCGTGGCACCTATATTACTCGTATAGCGAACTCCGGGCACACGGGGCTGCAATAGCCGCACAGGATGCAGGCACGTTCATCAACGCGGGATTTCCCGTCCACGATCGCAAGCGCCCCATTCGGGCATGCTTCCACGCACGAACCACACCCTTTGCAGTATTGCGCGACTATCTTGAGCCGCTTCCTCTTCAGAGTGGCCTCCTGCTCGCCTGGGGGAATCGTCTCTCCGGCAAATATGCGGCAGTTCATATCCACCTCGGCCTCGGATACCATTCCGACAGCCACCGCATGCACTCCGGGAAGCCCCAGCACGTATCGGAACGCCTCCTCCCGCCTTGGAACTAGATGCCCGCCCCCCAGCGCTTTCATGGCGTAGATGCCCTTCCCGCGCTCGGCAGCCACGCGGATGGCCGCGGCCATGTCATCAGCCGTTCCGCCTAGAAGGCCCAAGCCAGCCACGTTGATGAGCGGGTGGATCACGTCGATGTCCGCCCTCTGCGCCGCGGCTCTCACCACGCTTACCCTATGAGTCGAGATGCCGATGGCCCGCACTAGGCCCTTGGCTTTGTACTCCACAAGGCACGCGTGAGCACCGGCACGCTCCTCAAAGACTCGCTCGTCCAAGCGGTGGGCGTGCAGCATCACGATGTCCAGCTGCTCCATGTCGAGCGCGTCAAGGGCAAACCGGACGTGCTCCTCGGCTTCCTCATACGAAGAAGCCGGCGTTTTCGTGGCGATAACGAGCGGCCCGGCCCACCCCTCCTTCGCCCGCCGGATGTGCTCATATGTGCCATAGGTATGAGCCGTATCGATGAACGTGACGCCCAGCTCCAAGGCGCGCCGTATCACCCGCGCCGCCTGCGCGATGGGAACGTCCGCCTGCACAGGTCCTATAGGCAGGGCGCCGAAGCCTAGCCGTGTCACGCGTATTCCGGAGTCACCGAGCTCCGCTTCAGGAATCATGTCGTGGCCTCCCGCAGGACTATGGTATTCCTGGCCGGCGCAATCACGGATAGCCAACTCCAGAGTTGAGAGATGAGACCGCCAAGCCACCCATTAGCGGCGAAGTGGACTGCGTCCGACCCAGACATGGCTCAACTCTAGGCTTGGCCGTGCACAACCTCCACGTCGATGCACCGCCACTGAAGAACGACCGATGAACGATTGCCCGACAGCGCACGTAACTATTCGTTCCCTGGCCGTCGATATCCTGCCAAGGACCTGGATAACTCACCACAAGTTTGCACCTTTTCTAGCGGCGGGTGATAAGTGAAGGACAGGGATGCCGGGCAAGCCGACCTTGAGCGTGCCGTTTTCGGCGAGGCAGCAGGCAGCCCGCACCCGGCGCGCACACCAGAGCTAAATTCGAATGAGGCGCGCCGCGACCGCGGCGCGGTCCCCGGAGGGCAACGCGGCACCCCCAGCACGACCCCGCGCCGCAATGTAGCGCGGACTTCTGGCGACGTACTGGCGATGCACTTAGGTATCGTGGGATCCTAGTATCGCGAGACCTCGCGAAGGTATCTAGCCAACAACGTCGACCCCACGAGGCGCCAGAGGCGGTCGGTACCGTAGCCGAGAAGACCGAGGAGCACGATGCCGGCAAACATCCAGTCTATGCGGAAATACAGTCTTGACGTCCATATGAGGTAGCCCAGTCCCGAGTTCGCCGCGAGCATCTCCGCGGCCACTATCACGAGGAATGAGGACGCCATGGCGAGGCGCATGCCAACATAGATGTACGGGACGGTTGCCGGGGCAGTTACGTGCAGGAACAGTTGACGACGGTTGGCCCCAAGACACCTCGCGGCGCACATCTTCTCCTCAGGGATGGCTGCGACGCCCGTCGCCGTGTTGATCATGACGATGAACCCGGTTGAATAGACAATGAGGAGGATCTTTGACAACTCGCCAACACCGAACCACACGATGAACAGAGTGATCAGCGCGAGCGCCGGGATGAACCGAAAGAAATGCGTGAAAGGGTCAACCAAGCTGCGAACAACCGGGGATGAACCAACCAGTAAGCCGACTGGAATGGCCACGAGGCTTCCGAGTATCCACCCGGCGAAGATTCTTCCGAGGCTCGCCCCGATAGACTTCAAGAGGATCCCCTCCCGGAGAAGCTCGCCGGTCCCCTTCACCACGGCCGTTGGCGCCGGTAGAAAGAAAGGGTCAATCAGGTAGGTCGACGCAAGCTGCCAGAGAACGATCATGGCCACGACGGTCGCTACCGAGTAGAAAGGGTACCGTTTCCCGACCATGCCCTCGAGACCTCCTCTTCGATGTCATGCTCGATCTGACGGAACGCGTCGACGAAGTCCGGGGCGAGTTCGTCGCGGGGATAATCCAAGCGCACCTCGATCACACGTTTGATCCTGGAAGCCGGCCCCGCGGTCATTATCACGACGCGCTTGCCAAGCAGCACGGCTTCACGGATATCGTGCGTCACATAGACAAAGGTTTTCTGGGTCCTGAGCCATATGTTCACTATCTCCCGCTGGAGGATGCGCCTCGTCTGAGCGTCCAACGCCGCAAACGGCTCGTCCAAGAACACGATCGCGGGATCGGTGGCAAGCGTGCGCGCGATCTGGACCCTCTGTTTCATGCCGCCGGAGAGCTCGGCAGGAAACTTTCGCTCCTGACCCTTGAGGCCGACCATCTCGATATAGCGAAGTGCAGTAGCCCGCTGGCTGTCCCGCGCCATCCCCTGCATTCGGAGGCCGAACGCGACGTTCTCTTCGACGTTCAGCCAGTCGAAAAGAGGCGCCTCTAGGGACTGGAATACCATGCCGCGGTCCCGGCTGGGCCCCGTGACGCGCTGGCCGTCCGAAGTCTCTACAACGCCGCTGGTTGGCTCGGTGAATCCGGCCATTATCTTCAAAAGCGTGGACTTCCCGCACCCACTTGGGCCCACTAGGACAAGAAACTCTCCCGTGTGCACCGAAAGGTCGATCTCGCCTAGAACCCTTTCTTCGCGGCCCCGTCCGCGGCGGTACGTCTTGGATACCCCTCGTAGACGCAGGGCAACGCTATCTGGCACCATTTCGCTCTTCTCCTTCGAGCATGTCCCACAGTATGCTGCCCTCCGACTGGGCCGGTCCCTCTAGCCCCATGAGGTACGCGAGGGTAGGCGCGATGTCCTTGAGTCGGATCGCCCACTTTCGCCTGTAACCTTGTCGAATGCCGGCACCGCTGAAGAAAGTCATTGCCGCGTTCGAGAACCCCTTATAGGTCGCGGCTGGCAGGTACGGCGTGTGATGACCTGTCACCACCGTGCATGGGCGAACGATTGCTCGACCCAAACGGTCCGCATAAAGGCTGCCGAACCGCAGCGATTGGATCTCGCCGTCCCATGTGGAATATCCTGGTTTGAGGAAGTACAGCACATCCCCTATCCATTCCTTTGATGCCCCGACAATGCCAAGGTCTTCGGGCCGGCAAGCGAGATACACGGGGCACTCGCCGGTCTCAGGATCCCGAATCTGCCGCAAGGCCGTTATCACTTGGTCCCGAACCGCTTCGTAGTCTGCCGGTCGTACCTTTCCCCCAGGCTCCCGCCCGGCGAGATTCACCCAAATGTGTTGCGGGTCTAGATACGGCACGGCTTTGGACGCCTCTATGTCCACGGCGAACCGCCCCGCCGCCGAGTCCCACGAATACTCCAACAGCCCCGCGTTGACTAACGCTTGGACCACCGAGACATACTTCCATGTTGGCAGAGAGCCATGATCCGATGTGACCACCAGCACGGTGGACGCGTCCATGCAACCGTCGGCTATCGTGCCGATCAGCCCGTCCACTATCCGGTACGCGTCTCTGTACAGGTCCCACGCCCTACGTGTGAGGGTCGGCGATGTGTAGGGAAACTCAGGGTCGAGGTACCCCAGGAATGTGTGGTTGAGAGCGTCTATGAGGTGGTAGTGCATGAACAGCACGTCCCAACCGGCCCGATCCCGCAGGTACAGCACGGCCCGAGCCATCCAGTCCGCCTGGAACCCAGCCTGCTCGAGAGTAATGTCGGCGCTCACGTTGAGCGGGCCGTATGGGCGCAGTTGTTCGTTCACCGGAACGTACGGGCACTCGAGACCCTCGACATATGGGCCGATCTCAGATATGATCTCGGCCTCGAGCCCAGGTGGGTAACTCCATCCCTCCGCGCGGAACACGTCCGTGCAATAGAGCTCCACATGCTGCGCTTCGGGGGAGAGGCGGGCTAACTTGAACCTGAAGACAACCCTGCCGACGCCGAACTGCCGCACCAACCACTCGCTCCACTGCCCGGGTGCCAGGGTCGCAAGTGGTGTTCGTGCGTCCTTCCGATGGGCGATGATGAGCCGATCGTATCCTTCTGAGGTGCTAGCAATAAGCAAGAGCGATAGGTCTTCTCCAGTGGATTCAGTGTCACCGCCCACCCGTATCTCGGCTTCGAGCGGGGTCATCCTCGATTCGACCTGACCCGACCAGCCCTCGGCAGGTCGAAGCCGCAAGGGTGCGTGCTTTATCTCTGCTGTCGGAAGGTCGAGGACAACAGTCTCTGGGTAACTCGTAGCATATACGCACGGCTTCTTGACCCGCCATGGGTCGCCGCCAGGCGTTAGCCCGCCAAGGACCATCCTGCCGTCACCGGTGCCTGGCCATCCCACGGGGTAGTTCACTATCAACGTTCGCTTGCCCGCTCGCTCCGCCGCCTCCCACAGAAACTCTGCCCTGCTAGAGGTCGATTGCTTGTTCCTTGCTCCGTCCTTCTCGCCAGCGTCGAGCGGCTCACCCGCACGATGAGCGGTGAAGCTCAGGATACCGTGAGTTGCAGGCTCGGCGCCCGACGCTATCGTGGTCCAGTTCGTAGGCGTGTCAACCGGAATCGAGGACAGAGCCTCGCTGTAGGAACCTCGATCGGCGAGTTTCTTGAGGTTTGGCATATACCCTTCGGCCATGAACCTCTCGGCAAGCGAAAGCAATGAGCTGTCTATCCCGATGACGATGGCCCGTCGCACTGTCCCGGCTTTGGTCACCCATCTCTCCCCCTCGCGCAATGTTGGTGGCTTCGACAAGACTCGCCGTGTCCGCCTACTTCAAAGAGACCCGGGCCGGATCCACTGAACGCAGCGCATCCGGTGCCACATTCTGGCGAACCGAGAGCTTTTCCTTGATGATACCCTTATTGACCATGAACTGCGCCAGGCTTTCCATGGCTTTCAGCTGTTCGTCCTTCAAGCTCAGTGTGTAGTTCTCGCGACGCATCTCGGTCAGCACTTGTTCTTGCGGAGCCTTCACCTTATCGGCAACTATCTTGCTGGCCTCGTCCATGTTGCCTAGCATCCACTCTGTAGCCTCGGCAAGCGCCTTGAGGGTCGCCACCACGACCTGGGGATTCTTCTCAACCAGTTGGCGGCTGGCCACTAGGAAACCAAGGGACTGCTGCCTGGCCGCGCTGTCGTCTGTCAGGATCCGCACGCCAGGGATCTCTTTCGCCTGGTCGGTGCCCTCACCCCATACCCAAGCCGCGTCGATACGGCCCGCGCGGAGCGCCGCTATGATCTCGAAGAGGCTGGAGAACGGCGTGAGCTTGACGCTATCCTCTGGTATGCCATTGACCTCGAGGTAACGCAGGGTCACGTACTCCTGAAGCGACCCCTGGGCAACGCCCAGCCTCTTGCCCCGCAGGTCCTTGGGACCGTTGATGCCGCTCGACACAGCGAGTTTGTGAAAACCGGGGTCCGGCTCCATGATCGTCGCCACCAGTCGGAGCTGTCCTGGGGCAAGCCGTGTGAGCGTCGCGAAGTCCATGCCTACGCCGAAGTCAGACCGACCCGCGAGCACGGCATCGAGGGTGTCTGCGCCATAGGAGAAGACTTGGACAACGGGGTCGATGCCATGCTTCTTGAAAAGTCCGCGTTCAGCGGCAACATGAATCTGCGCACCCAGGATGAAGGAGTCGACGCCCAGCCTTACCTGGGCTGCGCCCGCCGCCTGGGTCACTGCACCTGGGGCACGGATGACAAGAGACAACGAGATTCCTGCGAGGAGCGCCAAGAGTAGTACTGCTGCCACACCACGACCATTCATGCCAATGCGTTTCTGCGACATCGAAGCGACCCCCTTTTCTGCCGAAGTGTTTTGGTTTTGGACCGACAGCGAACTCCTACACACCATCGACCAGATTATCGACGGCGGACGATGTGAAATGAGAGTTTGTCTGTGCGCTGATATCCCTCGGTGTACAGCAACGGAACGCCTTCCTCTGTGTATGCGATCTGCCTGGTTAAGAGAATAGGGGTGCCTATCGCGATCGACAGCCTATTGCCTATCGTTTCATCCGCGAGGACGGGCTCTACGAACGTGATCGTATACTCCAAACGCATGTGGCATTGTTCTTCAAGAAACGATAGCATGTCGCGCTTGAACAACGCGGGGTCAACCGCGAGACCATCGATTAGGCTGGGAAGATAATCGCGTAGGTATATCACAGGCTCGCCATCTGCAAGGTACACGCGTTCCAGCTCCCAGAGCTCAACTGGAGCGTCCAATTGGAGGCACTTTCGAATCGCGGCTTCCCCTTCCCCGTCGCACTTTCTGTACGCGAAGCCCGCCATATCACACTGTTGGCCGCTTGCGCTGATGATGTCCGGGATGGGCTTCAGCTCTGAGAGACTTGTCTCGATGAGGCCCACATTGGCGTTGACAAAAGTGCCAAGTCCCCACCGCCGCAGCAGGATCCCGCTGGCACGGAGGGTCTCGAGGGCTTCACGCAACGTGTTGCGGCTGATGCCGAGCTTTTCGGCAAGCTCGCGTTCGGAGGGCAGACACTCTCCGGGCTTGAACGTGTGGCGGATGGCGTGGACAAGAGAAGTGCGGGCAGCGTTCACTCGCTTTTCTCGGCTCAAGGTTTCCACAGCGGCAACCCCTCCTGGTTGGAGGTCCTACCTCTTGTGCCACAAGTATAACACGTGTCAAAAAACGAAGTCAACTCCTCAGCCCGTCGCGTCAGCGCGAAACGGTGACGCACGCTGAGCACCTCACGAAAAACTAAAGCTATCCCTCTGCGCGCTGCGAGCACGAGCGTTCCGCGCTCGCAGCTGGCAGAGGGTCGCAGCGGATCTCCAACCGAGCAGGGGGAAGCCGTTCTAGAAGCCAGCATCCCGTGCCGAGTAGTGGTTCGCGGCGGCAAGCTCACCGGCCCCGGGCTCCACCCGATAGCCTGCAGCCGTCAAGGCCTCCTCCAGCGCGTTGAGAAAGAGCATCACGTTGGCCCGAGTGCAGGAGTGTCCCATGAGGCCGACGCGCCATATGCGTCCCTTAAGTGGGCCTAGGCCGCCCCCTATCTCCAAGCGATAATGGGTCAGGAGGTCCCGCCGAATCCGGGCATCGTCAACTCCTTCCGGCACCTCAACGGACGTGAGCATCGGCGCCCTGTAGCCCTCTTGGGCGAAAAGTCGGAGGCCCATGGCGGCGAGCCCTGCCTTGAGGGCCCCGCTGTGCAGCCTGTGCCTGGCGAACCGCGCCTCAAGCCCTTCTTCGTGGATGATGCGAAGGCTCTCATAGAGCGCATAGATCATGTTCACCGGCGCGGTGTGGTGGTAGAACCGCTCCTTTCCCCAGTAGCTATGCAGCATAGTGAGGTCGAGATACCAACTCTGCACCTTGGTCTTGCGCGCCTCAAGCTTCGCCTGCGCCCGGGCCCCGATGGTGATGGGCGCGAGCCCCGGCGGGCAAGAAAGGCATTTCTGCGTGCCGCTGTAACAGACATCGATCCCGGTCGCGTCGACGCGGACCGGTGCCCCACCCAAAGACGTCACCGCGTCCACAATCAGAAGCGCGCCGTATCTGTGAGCCAGCTCGGCTATCGGCTGGATGGGCTGCAAGACTCCCGTGGATGTTTCCGCGTGAACGATCGCAACGACGTCAGCGCGGCGCGCCCTGAGCGCCTGCTCGACCTTTTCCGGCTCGACAATCCTTCCCCACTCCGCCTCAACAAGGGCGAGATCCCCGCCGCACCGCGTCACGATGTCCGCCATCCTCTGCCCGAAAAGACCGTTCACGCATACCAGCACTTTGTCCCCTGGTTCGATGAAGTTGACGAGCGCTGTTTCCATTCCGGCGCTGCCTGTCCCGGATATCGGGATGGTGAACTCATTCTCGGTCTCGAACGCCTTCGCCAGGAGTTCCTTTGTGCAGTTCATTATCTCCAGGAACTCAGGGTCGAGATGACCCAGGGTCGGCATGGCGAGAGCTTGAAGCACCCTAGGATGCACGTTGCTTGGACCGGGGCCCATGAGCGTTCTCCCTTCACTCGCAACGCCCGGGTAATCACGCATGACAAACACCTCCACCCGGCATATTGTTCGCCTGCGAACGTCGCGCAAGGCGGCGCAGCGGCTCGGCGCGCCGCTGCCCATAACCGCAACCATAACCGCAAAAGGTGAATAGCCAATATAGCCTATGGCGCCGCCTCGGATCGCGAGAAGCGTCGCAACATCATGATTCTGCGTGCGTCGGCCGCTTCCTTCAGGTTCGTGTCAGGATGTCTCAGCGACTTCAGGAGGCGCTTCGGGATCAGGGCGCGCGCAAGCAAATGCCGGGCTGACGGATGAATGGACGAGATGAATGGTGAGCACCATCTGGAGACACCAAGCGCGACCCGACTCCACCCGACCTGATATGCATGATAGGTGTGGTCAGGCATGCTTATGAAAGGTCCGCTGCGTCGTCACTCGGAGCCAACGTCGATGCGCACCTGGCCACCTGAACCCGCCTCACCGGCAAGGGCACCCTCGGCAGCCATTGCGCTTGACCGCGCAACGCAGTATCGGCGGTAGCCGCTGAGGAAGAAGATGAGCCCAAGTACGCCTACTCCAGACATACACCAGTACACCGCATGAAGCGGGAGTCGCTCCGCGATCCATCCGGCCACCACGCCTCCAAGAGCCACCCCCACGTCATACATGGCTAGCAGTGTTCCCAGAGCGGTTCCGCGGCGTCCGGGCGGGACGTGGTCAACTGTAAGCGCAGTGACGGTAGGTTGCATCACTGAGAAGCCTACTCCGTATATCACCGCTGCCAGCACAAAAGAGGCAAGGGACGTCGCTCCGGCCAAAGTAGCCATGCCCAAAGCTATCGCCGCAAGACCTGGCGCTATGACGGATGCTCTCCCGTGCCTATCGGAGATCCTTCCGGCAAAAGTGCGCGTCGCGAACATAGACAGGGCAAATACGGTGAAAAACACGCCCGGGTTTCTGATGCCTCGTGAACTGGCGTATACGGCGACGAATGACGCTATCGAACCGTAAGTAGCGGAGCCGAGGCCTAGGGTCACGGAAGGGAAAAGCGCCTCGAGGCCGAAGAACGAGGCAATGCGGGCAAACGCCTGCTGGCAGCCTCCCAGCCTCCTGAAACCGTCGGGGCCGCCAGCGCACGCGCCGTCATGACCGCGCTTCCCCGACCGCCCGCGCCTTGCACGTAGGAACGGCACACCTGTGGCCTCTGCTGAAGGGATGGTAATCGAAAGGGTGCAGATGACCACGATCCCCGCCAGCACGCCTGATGTGGCGAACAAGGCTTCGTACGACAGTCTCTCCACTATTCCCACGCCCACGACGGGACCGACCGCCATGGCGAGGCTCGTCGCAAGCATGAAATAGCCGAGACCTTCACCTCGGCGGTGGTACGGCACGGAGTCAGAGATGAGACTGCTCGCAGCGGTCGAGTACATCCCAATCCCGAGCCCGTGTAGGAACCTAACCGCGGCAAGCCCCTTGACTTGAGCCACAACCACGTATAAAGCCGCCGAGGCCACGTAAACCAACGCCCCAGCAAGCATCAAGCTCTTCTTGCCGCCCCGGTCGACCCATTGCCCAGCAAAGAACCTCATGAACACGGAGGCCATGGCAAACGCGCTCATCACGAGGCCCACGTCGCCTTCGGTGCCGCCAAGCCCGAGCACATACATGGGCAGCGTTGGCAGCAGGAGGTGGGAGCTAATGTAGAAAAGAAACGTCGCCAACCACGCGAGTATAAAGTTGCGGGTAAAAAGCGTCTTCCCGCAACCAGTGTTGTTCTCCAATCAATCCTCACCTGAACGTCACGGTGGCGCGTCTCTACTGGACGCCCATGAGGCCTCTCTTGTGCATCAGGCGTGCCACCCGTTTTCTTGAGCGGCGGAACCCAAGCCCCGCGGTAAGCTCCGCATGGATCCCTCGGGCCCCGCAGATCCCAGTGCTATCCTCGTCAACCTGTACGACGTCTTCTGCAAGCTCAGCGTATTGCTTGCCGTGCACGACCCGGTCTGTTCCCGCCTTCAAGCATCAATCTGAACCTGTCCGATCCATACCTTCGCGGCACTGCCTCGGCCGCCCGTTACCGAGCAGTGTTAGGTAGCGCCGGACGCCTGGGCAGGGTTCTCACCCATGGGATTCAAGGCACAAGCTTGCCCACCCATTCTATCACAACCGCGTCAGTGCCAACGAGCTTAGGCAGCCGAAGGTCTTTCGACGGGAGGCACAACCCTAACGCGACCATGACACTCCAAATGAATCTGTGGTCATCGTCCTCTGCCGCTCACCGCCAGGCCGCCCTTACCGGCTCCACAAGTTTAGCCGTGCGCCGCTTGATCTCGTCTGGGTCGAGCTTTACTCGAGCAACACCAGACTTTATCGCCGCCTCCGCGACAGCGGCCGCTACCGCGGGAGCAACGCGGGAATCGAACGGCCGCGGAATGACATAGTCGGGCGACACTTCGTCGTCTGAGACAAGACTGCTTATGGCGTATACCGCTGCAAGCTTCATGTCTTCGTTGATATCCGTGGCGCGGACGTCGAGCGCGCCCCTGAACACGCCCGGAAAGGCAAGCACGTTGTTTATCTGGTTGGGAAAGTCCGACCTGCCCGTCGCGACGACCTTCGCTCCGCCTTTCCTCGCTTCGTCTGGCATGATCTCCGGGACCGGGTTTGCCATGGCAAATACCACCGGGTCCGGCGCCATGCTCCTGACCATTTCCTCGCTCAGAATGCCGGCCTTCGAAACGCCGACGAAGATGTCCGCACCGGCCACGGCTTCCTTGAGTCCGCCGGTCACGCGCCGCTTGTTCGTGACCTGCGCGATCTCCTCCTTGTAGCGGTTCATGCCGTCCATCCGGCCCGCATAGATCGCGCCTTTGGTATCACATAGGGTGACATCCGCAACTCCCAATTTCAGAAGGAGCTTCGTAATGGCTATACCTGCAGCGCCCGCGCCGCTGACGACTACCTTGATATCCTCGAGTTTCTTGGACACGATCTTCAAAGCGTTGATCAGCGCCGCGCATGTTACAATGGCGGTTCCGTGCTGGTCATCGTGGAACACGGGGATCTTGACTTCTTTCTTGAGCCGCGATTCGACCTCAAAGCAAGACGGTGCTGAGATGTCTTCGAGGTTTATGCCCCCGAAGGTGGGCTCGAGGAGTTTGACCGTTTCAACAATCTTTTCCACATCCTTTGTCGCGAGACAAATGGGAAAAGCATCTACACCGGCGAAGGCTTTGAAGAGAACCGCTTTGCCTTCCATAACGGGCATCCCGGCCCCGGGTCCTATATCGCCCAGTCCAAGGACGGCGGTACCATCAGTAACGACCGCAACTAGGTTTCCTTTGCTCGTGTAGTCATATATCTTTTCCGGGTCGGCGTATATCTCTTTGCAGGGCTCCGCGACCCCCGGCGTGTACGCAAGGCTCAGGTCGTGCGCGTCCCTCACGGGCACCTTGCTTTCAACTCTGAGCTTGCCCTTGTTCTGCGCATGAAGACGCAGGGCTTCCTCTCGCATGGACACCTGACTGTTCCCCCCTTTTTCCGCTTTTCCGCGCCCCCTTTTTCCGTTCCCCAGTGGGGCGCCTTGCGTTGTATGCGGGACTTTATCTGGCGTACTGCTCTTTTGAGCAGCTTCGGCGTTTGTGCTGAAATCCCTGCTCCCAGGAAGACTTCTTTTGGCCTTCCCAGCTGTCCATGGCGTGATACGCCCGAACGTCTCCCGAGCCGGCGTCTCGCTGTGCTGCGTGCTGTGTTGCGTAAAGCAGGCTTGCGAGAAGACCGAGACCGAGTCAGTCCCCGGATAACGGCTTCGTGTTCAGCCACTGAGTTGCAGGCCTGCTTTCGGGTCAGGAGCGATCTCAGCCTTCGAGGAGCGGTCTGGGTCTCGAGGGGATCGAGCGTCCCCACTAGGCGCCCGCTTGGGTTGGCCTTCACTACGATCCTTTTGAAAGGCGCCGTCAAAGCCCAAGTACCTGTACAGGTCCTGTCCGTGGACCGCCTTCTTCGTCTCGCGAAGAAGGTCCTTCAGCCAATCCAGGTGCCCGTCAGCCGGCCCACGGACGGCGGGCTTGCAGGCCAGCATTTCCAACGCCCCCTTATTCGCGTCTTCCGTCGAGAGGTTTACCACGGCGAGACAAGTCTGCCCTAATTGAGGCAAAGCGCACAAAGCAGGTTGGAGCTGGTGCTCATGTGAGAGATAGAAACACATACAACATAGGGAGGACATGCGCCCTCCGCTATAGAATCAAGAGCGGGCAACCTTGTGACGGTCCTGCGCACTGGCCGCATCACGGTCACCGGCAATGCCGTCCTCGGCGGCAGGGTTTGCCCGTGCATGACAGAGAAAGCCGGCGCGGACATATCGGCTGTCTACGCCAGGCCGTCCGGAAATGCTCTCACGCAAAGGGCAGAGTTGGGAGTGGTGTGAAATGGCGACCGACGTCCACATACGCAAGGCCCGGCCCGACGACGCGCCGGTCGGCGCCGCTCTCCTCCGAATGTCGTTCCCATCGGAACAGGTGGCCGACGCGGTTTTCGGCCTCGGCAACGCGGACCTTGCGCGCAAGGCGCTCCGCGCGTTCTTCATGAGGGACGGCAACCGGTTCAGCTATGAGTTCGCGATGGCGGCCGAGGTCGGAGACAAGGTCGTGGGCATCCTCCTCGGATACGAAAGCCACAGGATAAGGCGGCTGAACCTGAACATGGCTTTTCAGGCGCCGTTCGTGTACGGGCTGCGCGGAGCATTCCGCCTTGCTTTGCACTCGGGCCCGCTTCTCTTTGAGATCCCCAAGCCCGGCCCGGGTGAGTTTTACATAGGCCATGTTGCCGTCATGCCCGCATGGCGAAACCAGGGCATTGGCACGATGCTCCTTGCCGCGGCACAGGAGACCGCGAAGGCCGCCGGTCTCACCAAATGCTCGCTCGACGTCGAGCTCGGCAATACCGAGGCCCGGAAGCTCTACGAGCGCCTGGGTTACAGGGGCGCTGGCACTTATATGCTCCAAGGAGAGGCAAGGCGCCGTGGGATCGAGGGATTGCACAGGATGGTGAAGGTTCTACTCTAGTGGAACACCAACCGGTATAGGCATCAGTCAATCTGGCGGAGCACGAACTGGCAGCAAACAAGAAAGACGACCAAAAGTGTCGGAGAACACACAGCGCCGAGATACACCGGCGAGTGCGAGTGTGAGTTGAGGGATCGCCTGCGCAATGAGAAGAAACGACATATACTCCTTGACGAGGATAGCGCTCTTCGCCGCAATTACGAGCGCACTGGCATTCGTGTCGATACCCCTGCCTTTTACCCCGGTCCCCGTGACGGCGCAATCCTTCGGCCCCATGCTGGCGGGGCTTCTGCTCAGGCCGCGTGAGGCCGCGTTGAGTCAGTTGCTTTATGTGCTCATCGGCGTTGTCGGGATACCGGTGTTTGCGGGCGGCGCTTCGGGCTTCGGGGTCCTCGCCGGCCCGACCGGCGGCTATCTCTTGGGCTTCGTGGCCGGCTCATGCGTAACCAGTCTCCTGGCGGAGAAGCATGCAGCATCGAAGCGCTTCGGCACGGTTTGGTCGATCATCGCTTGCGTGGTGGGAGGGGTGATCGTCGTGTACGGCCTCGGCGTCCCCCAGCTTTCGCTTGTGACGGGTCTCGCGCCCGGTGACGCTGTCGTCGCGGGAGCCCTGCCATTCATCCCTGGGGACGTCCTGAAGGCCTGCATCGCCGGGCTCGCAGGCTCCAGGCTTCGCAAAGCCCTTCGAGCGCCGCACGGTCAACGCGCTCAACGGTGATGGCGCCGGGCCCGTAGACGGGTCCATCCGATCCTCGTGTGTACGCCCCCGGCCCGCACGCGTCCGGCCGTTCCGCGTGGGCGCGGAGACCTACTCGCGGCTCTGTTGGCCGTACCCGGCTTTGAAGAACTCCGCTTGCCTCGCCACCACGTCTCCCGGGATGGGGACGGGGCCACCGGCCGCCCTACTCAATAGAAACACCATGGCAGCCTTCTCCACGAGTTCACACATACCCATGGCCTCGTCGAGGTCACGTCCCACGCCGACCACCCCATGGTTCGCAAGGAGCACCGCGCTGTCGTCGCCGAGAGTGCGAACCACGACATCCGCAAGCTCCAGGGACCCGGCGGGGGCGAAGTCCGCCACCCTGACCTCATGCCCGCCCGTCGCAGCTATCACCGTCTCGAGGAATGGCGGGATCGGCACGCGAGCCGAAGCCAGGGCGGTGGCGCACATGGAATGGGTGTGCACCACCGCGCCTACGTCGGGCCTCGCCCGCAGAATGGTCGCGTGCATCATATGTTCGATGGATGGGCGTCTCGTACCATCGACTACGCGCCCGTCGAAGTCCACCCCCACTATGTCGTCGGGTGTCAGGGATTCGTAAGCCATGCCACTTGGAGTGATGTAGAAATAGTCTGTTCCAGGCAGGCGGGCGCTGATGTTCCCGCCCGTCCCGTACACGAGGCCCGTCCGGATCATATGGATCCCGGCCTCGACGATCTGCCTCTTCAGTGCGAGGCGCCTCTCTGATGTCATCTCGTGTGTCATCTCGTTGTCCTCCCGAACTCGCCTCAGCTCTTTCAAGTTACCCTCATGTTGCTCACGGCAGTACCTTACCAGGATTCATGATGCCCGCCGGGTCGAAGGCGCGCTTCAAGACGCGCATAGCAGCCATGGTGGGCTCGTCCACCGCCTTCGGCATGAACCTCTTCTTGAAAATCCCGATGCCGTGCTCGCCGGTGATCATGCCACCGAGGCTGAGCGCTGTCTCGAAAATGGCCTCGTTCACCCGGTCGAGCTCCGCGTTCCACTTCTCGTCGCTCACGCCGCGCTTGAGGACGCCCACGTGTACGTTGCCGTCCCCCGCGTGGCCCCAGTTCACTATCGGCAGACCGCTGCGCTCAGAAATCTCCTCGACGGCGGAGATGAGTTCCGGAATCCTCACCCTCGGCACCACCACGTCCTCGACCTCGACCCTCTCACTGATGGCCTTGAGCGTTTCCAGAAGGACGCGCCTCGCGTGCCAGAGCTGGTCCTTCTGGAACGCGCTGTCCGCCACCAGCACATCGTCAGCCCCACCTTCGAGGCACAGCTCGGCCACGACTTGCGCCTGGGAGTCAATGTCCTCGCGCCTGTTGCCGTCGAGCCCCACTATGAGCTGCGCCTCGGCGTCGCTAAAGGGGAGCTTCTTCTCGAGGTATTTCTCACACGCTTTCACGCTTTCCCTATCCATGAACTCGAGCACCACCGGCACAATCCTCTTGGCCCGGATGATCTCGGTCACCGTGCGCGTCGCGTCATGGAAGCTGTGAAACGGGACGAGAAGGTCGATCCGGTGCTGCGGCAGGGGAATGAGTTTGAGGGTAGCCTGGGTTATGATGCCGAAGGTCCCCTCGGACCCGATGAGGACGTTCGCGAGGTCATATCCGGTGACGTTCTTCACAGTCTTGCCACCGTAACGCACCACGCTTCCGTCGGGGAGGACCGCCTCGATTCCCATGACATAGTCTCGGGTTACCCCGTATTTGACCGCCCGCGGCCCGCCGGCGTTCTCGGCGATGTTGCCGCCGATGCTGCAGCTGTCAAGGCTCGCCGGGTCGGGCGGGTAGAAAAGCCCACGGGCCTCGACCTGCTTGTGGAGCTCGCCCACCACAAGGCCGGGCTCCACGACGGCCATCAGGTTCTCCTCGTCCACCTCGACGAGCCTGTTCATCCTCTCCATGGACACGACGACGCCCCCGTGGACCGGGAGCGCGCCCCCTGAGAGCCCCGTCCCCAGGCCGCGCGGGGTGACAGGGACGTTTTCTCGCGCGGCGAGCCGGACCACGCGCGCCACCTCGTCGGCCGCCCGAGGCTTCACCACGACTTCGGGCATGAACCGCCATCCCGGCATCTCGTCGCGCGAGTACGGCTCCAGGCCTTCCTCGCTGGTCACGACGGCTTCGGACCCCACGATTTCCGTGAGCATGTCCACAATCCGTCCGTCCACCTTGCTGTACACGCGCATCCCCTCCCGCGAAGAGTCTATCACCGCGGGCGCGGGCAGTAAACTGTTTCATGCGGCGACGGTGCGCCATAGCTATAAGCTTTGATCGCCATTCGTGCGTTCTGGGGGTAATCGTTGAATGTGCGAATGTGCAAAGCGGGTGTTAAGTCTTGCGGCTGTCCGTCCAAGGATCGTCAGGACCGGCCGACGGCGGTCCGTCGTCGAGTCTTGCGGCCTCTTTCCCGCCGCCGTTACGACACTGCATGGTTCACCGCCCGCCGCGGGAAATCAGGTCGAACAGAGCCCTCGCCGCAGCTTCCGGTCCGGCAAGCTCGTAGCCTGGGATGCCCAGTCTTGTGCGGATCTGCCCGACAAACACGCCTCTTTCGAACGCCGCCTTGAAGACGCGTTCCGCAAGATCCTCGTGGACGTCCCTGTATTGCGGAGGCCCGAAGATGTTCGCAAAGTAAGCACGCACGAGGCCGGTAGAGGTGGTCGTGCCCTTGGACATAGCGGCGCCCTCGCGGAAGACGTCAAGCGCCGCCCGGACGTCCCCGAACCTCTCGAGGACCGGATGACTTGCGTCCACCTCCTCGTAGTTGTTGGCGTAAAGGAGGTAGTCCAACGGGTGCCCGGCCAGTATATCGCCCATGTTCGTCACGGGAATCACGGCACGAGCGTTCGTCTTGTGAGGGCTCATTATGATGGCCCGGTCGACCTGGTCGAAGGCGTACCCGGGCTGGAGGTCGTCCAGGCGGACAAACGCGCCGATCTCGGTGCCGTATCCTCTGATGGTGCCGTCCTGAGCTACCTCCAAGGATCCCATGTCATCCGCGATGACCCGGAGCTCGCGGATGTATTCCTGCCCGAGGACACGGAAGGCCTCCAGGGACTCTGACTTGCCCGTGCCCGTGTCGCCGATGATCACGACGCCGGCCGCCGGGCCGGTCTTCATCACGATCCTCGTCATGGCACCGTGGAAAGGCATGCGTCCGAGCTTCTTCATCACCAGCACGTTGTGGAGGGTGAGGATCATCTTCTTGAGGTAGCCGAAGTACCCGAACCTGTCTTCACCTGGGATGGCCGCGACCAGCAGACGATTGGCGCGGTCTTCGTGGAAGACCGTCGGGAGCTCCCCGAATCTCGTCATAGCCTCGGGCGAAACCCCAAAAGCGAAAACGGCGTCCGGCCCGCGCCTGATCTGCTCATCGGTGGCAAGTTCAAAAAGGTTCGCGAGGGAGCAGCCCAGGCCCATAAACTTTTGATGAAAGTACACGAACACCACGACCGGGCCTACCTGCGCCGGATAACAAAGCCACTCCTCTGCTTTGAGCGCAAGCCCGCTGAGAGGGTTGTCGGGCACTCTGACAAACTCGCCTGTCCGCTTATTCATCGGGGGATCGATGATGAGCGGCGGATCGATGAGCACTTGCCGGATGAAGCGCACGTTGCGAAGCCCGCGGTACTCTTCAGGACACGGCCACTCCTTTGGCATAGCGATGAGGCCGACCTGGGCCCCGGCTGCCACCTGGCGGTAGATGCGCGGGTGATCCCCTGTGATGTTCTCACACACATCGCGGTACGCGGCCCTCACCACGTGGGTGAGCTGTTCTACAGTATCGTTGAACGTGCGGTAGGGCCTCCGGTCGAGGCCGAGGCCGAGGCCGAAGCCCGAGCCGAGAACTGGGCCTGCGCCGGCCACCGCGCCGGGTGGCGCGCCCGGTTCGGAGTGCTCGGAGTAGCAGACGAGAAAACGGTTAAAGCGGCGCCAATAGTCGTACAACGCTTCCACGAACTCGTGCAGCAAACGGGGATCCCGGGCGAGAGGCTCCGCCCCCGGCACGCTCCGGGCCGCTTGCTCGAGGGGAAAAGCCGCCAGCGCATGAAGAAGGGCGACGAGCACATCCTCCTTCTTCTCCAGGAGAGCTTCCTCTTCGATCCCCCCGGCCGCCGCCTCGCCGCGGCTTTGTGGGCAGGGAGCCTCAGTCGAGGAAGGCGCTGCCGAAGACTCCGCAAGAAGGGCGAGGAGAGGCGAGTCTTTGCGCCGAAGCCAGGAAATGAAACTATGGACTACCTCTCTGAACGGGCGGCTTGACAGCAGCTCCATCGTGGTACCGCAAACCGAGCCGGGCGTGGACATAATAACCTGCCGCGGCAACCAAGAAATGACGATGCTAGACATCGCGTCCCTCCTCCCGGGACTTCGGGCCGGCCCCGCCCGCATCAGCCTTTGTGCTGCATTATATGTTAAGCCTCTACCAGTGTCAATCACGGATACGGGCAGAATCGCGCCGGCGCTCCCGGCTTTCGCGCGCCGTGTTGGAGGGCCAGGGGGCGTTTACCGCGAACCAGCGCGGCGGTACGGGGTTTCGTTCTATGCAGGGCGGGCATCCCAGTGTCGCGAGACGTTATCAGGCCCCACTAGGCATGGACTGCTTTTGCCCCTGGTAGAGGCCTTGACATCCCCATTGAACGCGGTGCCATTTTGTGTTTATGGTACTTTACGCGAGAATGGCCTGCGAAAGGTTGACCCGACGGGTCCCTAGGTCTAAAATGGAGAAGGGTTTTAGGACAATACGGGTTCTGGCCGGGCATGCGGCGCTCACGACGCTGGTGCGTAACACGACGCTGGCTATCGCGCCGGCAAGAGCGCCCGGGGAAGTCTCGTCGTTTACGTTGCCGCTGGTCGTCGTACGCTTGCTACCTTTAATGTTAGTACGCTGATATGCTGATGTGATGATATAGCGAACGCAGGAGGTCATCGGGCTGTGGGAATTCGAAAGGTCGGCATTGTGGGCGCGGGCACAATGGGCTGTGCCATCGCGGAGAGTGTTGCGGAAAAAGGGTACGAGGTGATCCTCGTGGACCGCACCGAGGAACTCATCAACGAGGCCCAGGCACGCATCGAGATGAGCCTCAACAAGAGGTTGGGGAGATGGGCTATCACCGAGGCCGAGAAGAGGGTCACCCTCGGTCGTATCCGGCCCACGTTTCAACTCGCCAGCATCACACCGGTCGACCTTGTAATTGAGGCGGTCACTGAGGACCCCGACGTGAAGAAGGAGATATTCCGGGCCCTCGATGACCTTTGCGCGGATCATGTGGTGTTTGCCACGAATACGTCCACTCTGAGCGTAACTGAGCTTGCGGCGGCCACGGCCAGGCCGGACAAGGTCATCGGCCTTCATTTCATGAGCCCGGTCACCAAGATCAAATTGGTTGAGATCGTCCGCGGGCTCAAGACATCCGACGAGACATTCGCGTCAGCCAGCAAGTTCATTGCGAGCCTAGGCAAGACCGGCGTCGAGGTATACGAGTCGCCTGGTTTCGTAACGACAAGGCTCATCGTGCCGCTCCTAAATGAAGCCATGTATGCCATGATGGAGGGCGTGGCATCCGCCGAGGACATCGACACCGCTATGAAGCTGGGCTTTGACCTTCCCAAGGGGCCGCTCGAGCTCGCTGACCACATGGGCTTGGATACAGTCCTGACCTTCATGGAGCGGATGTTCCGCGATCTCGGGGACCACAAGTTCAGACCGTGCCCTCTCCTCCGTAAGCTCGTGCGCGCGGGGCACCTCGGCGTCAAGACAGGCCAGGGGTTCTTCAAGTACGACGAAGAGGGAAACCTCATCGAATGACCTGAATCCAGCTCAAATCGCGACACCCATCAGGAGGCAGCGCCATGAAGGTATTCGTCCTTAATTGCGGTAGCTCATCGGTAAAGTACCAACTCTTTGACATGGACGATGAATCAGTGATGGCAAAGGGCCTCGTCGAACGCATCGGCTCGGACGATGCTATCTTGACGCACCGGCCCGAGGGACGGCAGCCTGTGAAGCAGGTCGGCCCCGTCCTCGACCACACCACCGCCATCAGCAAAGTCCTAGGGGTGCTCACCCACCAAGAGCACGGCGTCATCCGCGATGTCAGTGAGATCGGCGCTGTCGGCCATCGCGTGGTCCACGGCGGCGAGGCCTTTACGGGCTCCGTCCTCATCACAGAGGAGGTCAAGAAAGCACTGCGCGACTGCATTGACCTCGCACCTCTTCACAACCCGCCGAACCTCACAGGCATCGCAGCAGCGGAGACGCTCATGCCCGGCGTGCCTCAGGTGGCCGTGTTCGACACAGCCTTCCACTCCACGATGCCCCGGCAGGCGTTCCTATACGCCATCCCATACGTGCTTTACGAGCGCTATAAGGTGCGGAGATACGGCTTTCACGGAACCTCACACAGGTACGTCGCGCAGCGGGCGTCCGCGATCCTCGGGAAGCCGCTGGAAGACCTCAAGATAATCAGCTGTCATCTTGGAAATGGGGCAAGCATCGCGGCCGTAAAGGGTGGCAAGTCCATCGACACGAGTATGGGGTTCACCCCTCTCGAGGGCCTCATGATGGGTACCCGCAGCGGAGACCTCGACCCAGGTGTGGTATTCTTCGTGATGGAGCGAGAGGAGTTGACGCCGGCAGAAGCGAACGCCATGCTCAACAAGCATAGCGGGCTCATGGGGCTTTCCGGCTTGAGCAGCGACATGCGGGAGATCGAAGCTGGGATGGCGCAGGGTAACCCCCGGGCCAAAGACGCTTTCGATGTCTACGAATACCGCATTCGCAAGTACATAGGAGCGTACGCCGCGGCTATGAATGGCGTGGATGTCATCGTCTTCACAGCGGGGATCGGCGAGAACTCGCCACTCTTGCGGCGGAGGGTGTGTGAAGGCCTTGGGTTCCTGGGAGTGAAAATCGACGTCGCGAAAAACGAGGTAAGGGGCAAGGAAACCGATATCTCGGCGGAAGGCTCAGCCGTGAAGGTGCTCGTCATCCCCACCAACGAGGAACTCGTCATCGCCAGGGACACCATGGACATCGTTTCATCGCTGCGCACCACCACGGCGTCGTCTTAGTTTGCGGACGGCCGCGACAGCATCGTTGCGGCGACAAGGCCGAACTCAACGAGCCCTAGGATAAAATGCGTCGGCAACTGAGCAAGCCCGAGCACTTCCGGCGCGATTCGCGCGGCGCCGTAGGGTACCGCTATGATTAGTCCGCCGCTTAGGAGCGCCTTGAGGTAACTCCAGGGAGACGTAAACGGGCTTACTCTCGGGCCGCGACGGGGACCAGTGCGGCCATCACTGCTGCGGTGACCGCGGTCAGGGCGGGTCACGCGGCCGCCGCCACCGCGACTCGATCGCCACGACAGCACGAAACCCGTCACGAGCGAGCCTGCAGCCGTAGGCATCACCCCGGATGCGCCGAACATAGCGATCGGGCCGGCATCACCTCGCCCAACCAGGACCGATACCACCAGCAAGACGGTGACCGACGCAATGTAAGTGGTGGTCGCCACAGCTGCCTTCGCCGTGAGGGCCCACCGCGCCTCCACGGGAAGGGTCCTTAGGTAAGTGTGTCCGATCGCTTCCACGTTGAACAGCGCGGGCACAGCGGTGACGGCCATGAGCCCCAGGAAGGTGACGAGGCCAGGGGCACCCACCGCGAGTCGGCCACGAGAACCCATCGTGATGGCCCATGGAACCACCGCCGCGGCAGGCATGAGGAGCAAGGCCGCCTCAGACGGTGACCTGAGCACGAGGCGCATGTCCTTGATAAGGACGCCAAGCCATGGCGCCACAATCCTCAACCTGAAGCCTTTCACCGCTGTTCCGGTCGGAGACAACCCACTGCCTACGCCTGCAACCTCGCCACCCAACGCCCGCGCGCTGAGCCGCCGGGCAGCCCATCTGAGGCCCCAGACTGCGATCCCAGCGTAAACAAGACAGGCCAGTCCCGAGCCCACGAGCATCCCGTGTGAGGCGCCCTGCGCGGCCGATGCGACCGCGACAAGGAAGCCGAAGGACACAGGGTAAATGAACCTTAGCACGACCGCAAGCCCCGGATTGGCAGCGACGGCGGCAAGCACCGCCTTGCCTGCGGAAGCCTGGTAGCTGAATAGAAGGTACATCCCGACCCCGGGCATGATGGACATCAGAAGGTACAGTACCCTCGCCACGTTTCGGAGGCCGGACCCCGCACGATTGAACACCTTCGTGTAAAAAAGTTCAGCCAGCGCGAGCGCGAGGACCACCGCGAAGGCCTCCGCGGTCGCCACGCCCATGACACAGGCCATTGCCCCGGAAAGGGAACGTGTGAGAAAGAGGTGCGAGACAGCGAACGCCGCGAGACCCACGACCAGTGGGGCATCGAAGATCCGAAGAAAGCCCAGAAGGGCCGTGATAGCCACCTCATGCCGCGAGATGGGCAACAACACCAGCGTCTGCACAGCCTTCGCGGCGACGAACCCCGTCACCATGTCCGTGGCCATCACAGTGATAATGAGCATGACAGCGAGCATGAACGTGCCTGTGACAACAGCCATTGCCACAGCCGGAGTCACCCCGGGAAACGTCGCCTTAGTAAGGCCGAAGGCCGCACCCACCGCGGTGCCTGCGAGGAAGACGCCAAGAAGGACTTTCATCACAATGGCACTCTGAGTCATGAAGCGCCTGAAGTCGCCTGGTGCCTTGGTCTCGGGAAGCTGGCCCCCACGCTTCAGGACGTAAAGGCTCTGGAACATTGCCTCTCTGTACACAAGGCCCGATATGCGCCATAGGTCAGCAAGATTCCTGGCGGCACGCGAGACTTCTTGTTCCATCCTCAACCGATCCCCTCGCCTTCGAGCGCCTTTATGGTCTCGTCGATACCGGCCTCCTCCGCCGTCACCTTGAGGAAGATGTTCTCGAGCGACTCGTCGGCGTGAACGAGCGCCCGCAGCTCCTCGATGGTCCCCTCCCCAACGATGCGGCCGTGGTTCACGATGCCCACGCGCGTACACAAGCGCTCCGCCACCTCCATGATGTGCGTGCAGAAGATAGCCGCGCCACCCTTGCGCGCGTGCAGGCTTACGAGCTCTTTGAGGATGCGGGAGGTACGCGCGTCGAGCCCGTTGAGCGGCTCGTCCAAGATAAGGAGCGGCGGATCATGCAAAAGCGCCGCCATCACGGCAACCTTCTGTTTCGTTCCGAGCGAGAGCGTGGCGATGGGGCTGTCGAAGTGCGATTCGAGCCGGAACGCTTTGACCATCTGTTCTACCCTGCCATTCGCCTCGGCGGCCGGCAGCCGCCGCACGGACGCGATGAACTCCAGGAACTCCCGCGGTGTCAAAGAATCGAACAGGACGACATCCTCGGGCACGTACCCGATCAAGCTCTTCACCACCATCTCGTCGCTGCAGACGTGCCCGAAGACGCTCACCTCTCCTGACCTCGGCTCCACGAGCCCCACGAGCGTCTTGATGGTGCTGCTCTTGCCGGCGCCGTTCGGCCCCAAGAGCCCGTATATCTCGCCGCGTCTAACCTCGAACGACAGGCCGTCCACGGCCACGACAGGGCCGTACTGCACCACAAGGTCGCGGGTTTTGACAGCCACACCGCTTGCCCGTTCCACTTGCATCCTCCCTCTTCTCTCAGATTCCATGGCCCAGCCTACTCGCGAAGGCGAAACAGCCCAGGCTCGCACGAAGCCCTGCCTCGAAGCCAGCGGACTTCCTTCGTTAGTTTTGGACGATCCATGAGGCCGGGTTATTCGTGACATCATATTCTGCTACGCTTACACGGAGCTCGCGCATAGGCTCGGCCACTTTCCGGAGACTATAAGCGAAGTGAAGCGAAATGGCGGAGCAAGGAACTCGCCCGTCTCCGGAGGTCGCCGTGCAACCCCTCGTCGTGTCAATTGCCCGCTCGGCCATCGCGTTCTTCGGCCTTCTGGTGGCGACCCACATCTCCGGGCGCCACACCATATGGCCGACGTCCCATCTTACCCTCGCCGCCCGGATCGCACTGGGATCGATAGCCGCGGCTCTAGCTTACAACACCGAGCTCAACGTGCTCAACACCTTCGTCGCCATGATGACATTCGCGTGTCTGGCGTACCTCATGTCAGCCGCCGCAGTGCGATGGAGAGCAGTCCGCAGACTCCTCGTGGGAACATCCGTCACCCTTATCGAGAACGGCAAGGTTCTGGAGCGCAACCTCCGGCGGGCCAACGTCACCCTTGACGAGCTCATGGCACGTCTGCGCTTCAAGAGCATCTTCGACATCGCCGACGTCGAGTTCGCCGTCCTCGAACCAAGCGGCAGGCTTAGCGTGCTCCCCAAATCGCAAAAACGGCCGCTTACCCCGGCGGACCTTGCGGTTCCCACCAGCTACGAAGGGCTCGGATCGGTGCTGGTTCTTGAGGGACAAGTCATCTCGGCGAACCTCGCGAAAAACGGACTGTCGGACGAATGGCTTCGAGGCAAGCTCGCGCTCATGGGCCTCGAACCCGGCGATGTGATGCTCGCGATGCTCAACACAAAAGGTGAGCTCTACGTGGACTCGTACCGCGATCATCCGGGAAGAGAATGCCCGCCGGCAGGGAAATGCCCGTCCGCGTAGAAGTTGTAGTGTTCCGCTGCCGGCGTCTAGTACGCAGGCCGAGGGGCACGCAACGAACGGCGGGCCGCCGTCGTGCAAACTAGATGTCTGGAGGTGTGTTGGTGTGAGAAGAAGCGGTTTTGTCCAGGTGCTGGTTACTATCGTTCTTGTCGCGTTGCTTGGGTCGGTGGTGTTTGCTGCGTCTGGGGAATCGGGGGCCGACGCATCCCGTGCGAAGAACGTCATCCTTTGCATCGGCGACGGAATGGGGTTCGGCGCGCTCCAGGTCTCAAGAAACGCGCTTCTAGGCCCGGACGGGCGGTTTCCCTTCGAAACGTTCCCGAACGTCGCCATAGTGACCACGCACTCCCTCAATAATACGGTGACGGACTCCGCCGCAGCAGCGACAGCTATAGCCACTGGGCATAAAACGAATAACGGGATGATATCCGTCCTGCCCGACGGCACCGTGGTTCCCACCATCCTGGAAGCCATGCAGAGAGCAGGCAAAGCCACAGGGCTGGTTGCCACCAACACGATCTACGACGCGACCCCCGCAGCTTTCGGCGCGCACTGGGGCACTCGCGGCGGCTCCCAGGAGATCGCAGCGCAGCTCTTTGATTCTGGGATCGACGTTTTGCTCGGCGGCGGGCGAGACCAATACCTGCCTTCAGGCAAGGGTGACGGAAAGCGTAAGGACGGCCGCGATATCATGGCTGAGGCCGCGGCCAAAGGCTATGCCGTCGTGACCACGAAAGACGAGCTCGCGGCCGTGCCAGCCGCCGGCGGTGCGAAGGTGCTAGGCCTTTTCCACCCCTCGTACATGAACTACCAGAAGGACCGCCTTTACCTCGGGACCGCGGAACCTTCGCTCACCGACATGACTGCCAAGGCCCTGGACGTCCTCAAGACCGCAAACAAGGGGTTTTTCCTCATGATCGAAGGCTCGCGCATTGACCATGCTGCGCACGCGGGAGACGTTCCCGGCGTGGTGGCAGAAATGGACGATTTCGCGAAAGCCGTCGAGCTCGTGTGCAAGTTCGCGAAGGAGTCCGGTGACACCCTTGTGATAGTGACCGCGGACCACGACACCATGGGGTTCTCCGCCACGGAACCGTTCGACTATGAGTCCCTGGACACCATCAAGGTATCACCAGAGTTCATGGCGTTGAGGCTGGAGACCGGCGCCGACGGCAAGTTCTCCGCGGAGAGCATCGCTAGGGTATTCGAGGAGTTCGCGGGCATAAATGACCTTAGTGATGACGAGATCCAGCTCGTCCAGTCCATGAGCGGGCGGGCCTCGTACCAGGTCGGATATGCAATAGGAGCGGTTATTGCAGCACGACTCAACACGGGCATCGTCTCGCCGCAGGTCCAGCTCAAAAGCGAGACAGGCGGCCACACCGGAAACCCTGTGCCTCTGTACGCCTTTGGACCGGGCGCCGATGCGTTCTTCGGGGTCATGGACAATACTGAGATCGCATGCAAAGTCGCCGCGGCGGCGGGAATCGAGTTTCCTGGGACGGCTGGCAAGTAGGCAGCGCGAAGGGGAAATCGACGCACGTGCGCGGTTACGATGCATGCGAGGCGAGGCGAGTGACTCGCGGAGGCTCCTGACCTGGAGAGGGATGGAAGGAGCATTTCCCGGGAAGAACGCGGTGAGCGTCCGCTCGCGGCGGCTCCGCCCCGGGCAAGCCACGCGGAACACGAAAGGAGCACGGTGGAATGTCTCAGGACGGAGAGCTTACGCCACAGCAGCGTAATCCGCGGTGCGAGCACAGCCCGCGCGTCGTGACCGTGGCTGTCGAAGCCACTGGAGGAACACGGGTGGGCCCCGGTGACCGAGTTCGCCGGGGCCAGGATCTTGGGGTCGCGCCCGGTTTCGGCGGCCGCGTCCTCTGCCCCGTGTCGGGAACCGTCGAGGCATGCGGGTTCGACCCCAGGAGGCACGTATTCGAGATCACTATCGTGGCTGACGAGTAGACTGTAGTTGAGTGGGCAGCGGCCCGGGCAGGCCCAGGCCGCGCTCTCCGCACAAGGTCCCGTGTTGCAGCCACCCGTCGCGACCCCACGTACACAACTAGCCGCCCGCGGCACGTGGGCTTGAAGGTGACGTACCTTTAAGGTTAAAGCGCGTCCGCATTCGTGAGACATCCCTCCCACCCCCTCTCCCCCACCCCGCGCGACGCTTCGCCTTACACTACGCCGACATCACACGTCTACGCAGGGCTCGGCAAGTCCTTGTTGACGCCGCTGAGAAAGTGCTCTACATTGGAGAAAATGCATGTTGATTCCAGGGAAAAGCTGTTTTCCCTTCCCAAGGCCGCGTAGGGAGGTATCTCGATGAACCAAATGGACGCAGTCAGGATCGGCCTCCTCGGATGCGGGACCGTCGGAGGCGGCGTGGTGCGGGTCCTGGCCGAGAACCGTGACGAGATCGCAAGGAAACTGGGAGTCCCCATAATAGTGAAGAAGGTCCTGGTCAAGGATATCTCGAAACCACGGTCCATCCCTCTAGAGCCCCACATGCTGACCACAGAGGCTCGCGGGGTTCTTGAAGATGACGAGATCGACGTCGTGGTGGAGGTCATGGGGGGCGTGAATCCAGCCAGGGAATACGTGTTGTCCGCCCTCGCCAAGGGCAAACACGTTGTCACCGCCAACAAGGAGCTTGTCGCTAAACACGGAGGTGAGCTGTGGGACATGGCGGAGCGCACGCGCGCGGCCTTTCGGTTTGAAGCCAGCGTAGCTGCGGGAATCCCCATTATCAAGGCGCTCGACGAGTGTCTTGCCTCCAACCGCATCAGCGAGATCAGCGGTATTGTCAACGGGACGACGAACTACATCCTTACCAGGATGGCCCGCGAGGGCTGGGAGTTTGAAGAGGCGCTTGCCGATGCCCAGCAAAAGGGGTACGCCGAGCGCGATCCGTCGTCGGACGTTGACGGGTTGGACGCCGCCTACAAACTCGCGATCCTCGCGTCGGTGGGCTTCGGCGTTGAGGTAGACCCGGCGCAGGTTTACACCGAGGGTATCAACAGAGTCTCCAAGACCGACATCCAGTACGCGAAAGAGCTTGGATACGAAATCAAGTTGCTTGCCATCGCGAAGCTGGACGGCGAGGGCCTGCAGGTGAGGGTCCATCCCACGTTCGTTCCAACGTGGCATCCGCTCGCATCAGTCAGCGATTCGTTCAACGCCATATTCGTACGCGGGAACGCCGTTGGCAGCCTCATGTTTTATGGAAGAGGGGCTGGCGCGGGTCCGACAGCGAGTGCCGTGATAGCCGACATCATGGACGTGGCGCGAGGGCTCTCTTACAACGGTCGCCACTACCACCCCGAGGTCTTTAAACCCTGGGGTGGCCGGCTCGACGTGAAGCCAATGGAGGAGATCGAGACCCGCTATTACATCCGGTTACAGGTCGTGGACAGGCCGGGCGTGCTGGCGGTGATAGCAAAGGCCTTCGGAGACAACCAAGTGAGCCTTGAATCAGTGATTCAAAAGGGAACCGGGTCACCCGTGGTCGGGCTCGTCTTCATAACGCACTTTGTCAAGGAAATGAATCTGCGTTCCGCGTTGGCGTCCATCCGCACGCTCCCGGTGGTCAGGGAGGTCTCCAGCGTCATTCGAGTCCAGGCGGGAATCCAAACCAGCGGTCAGCAGCCGGACGCCGCCGAACGCTGAACGGCATCCACGCCCGGCGGGCGCGTGCCCTTTCCTGGCGCCGCAAGCTCACACCGGGGCCGCGCTCATGAACGGCAGCACACATTAACCGGAGGACGGGGCGGCCGGAAGCCGTCGGCGTTCGCCCGTTCCGCATTCCTGAGGTCGTCCGGCCGACCGCCTCCGGCCGCCTCATCCCCGCAGCCCTGACATGGTGATGCCCTGCACGAAATACCGCTGGAACACGAGGAAGATGATCAACATCGGAACGATGTTGAAGAGCGACCCTGTCAGTACCAGGTGCCAGAAGGTGTAATACTGCCCCCGAAGGTAATTCAAGCCGAGGGCGAGGGTGAAGTTCTCAGGAGAATTCAACACTACAAGGGGCCAGGTGAAGTCGTTCCACGTCCCTTGGAATGTAAAGATGGCGAGCGCCGCGATCACGGGCCTGCACAGCGGCAGCACGACATGGAGGTACGTGCCGAACCGGGAGCACCCGTCGATCTTCGCAGCCTCCTCGAGTTCCTTCGGAATGGCGCGTATGAACTGAACCATCAGGAACACGCCAAAAACCCGCGCGACATCAGGCAGGACGAGACCCGCAAGAGAGTCGACCAGTGCTAGGCGATGAACGATGATGTAGCGCGGGATGAGCGTGATCTGGCCGGGAATCATGAGGGTACCGAGCGTCGCCATGAATATCGCGTCCCGCCCCGGAAAGCGCAGGCGCGCAAATGCGTAGCCGGCGAGCGAACAGAAGAATACGTTCGTCAACACCGTCGTCCCGGACGCAAGAGCGCTGTTTAAGAGCCATCTCGGAAAGAGGGGTGAGACCGTCCAGACCGCCCTGTAGTTGTCCAAGGTGAGCCTGGAGGGAATGAACGACGGAGGCCAATCCAGCACCTCGGAAAGGGTTTTGAACGATGCGGATATGGTGAAAGCGAATGGTGCCAGGGTAACGACAGCAACAAGTATCGCAATGGCGTGAACTCCAACGATCTTCGCTTTGCTCGCAAACGCGTGCCACTTGCGCGTCCTGCGGGCCCGAACGTGGAACGACCCCGGGATAGCCCCGCCGTGCGCAACACCATATCGCGTCACCATCTTTTTCACATCTCCCCCCGCAAGACCGCTCGCGAGACCCTGAGAGCGTGCGCGCCATCTTCGGCGCATACGCCCGTTAATACTCTATCTTGACGTCGAGGAACTTCCTTTGGATGAGAGTCAGCACAAAGATCACCGCGAACAAGACGAACGCCATGGCGGCGCCGTACCCGAACCTGAGGTCGCCGAATGCCTCCGTGTACACGAGGTAAACGATGGACATCGTGGACTTGAGCGGGCCGCCCCGCGTCATGATATATACCTGGTCAAACACCTGCATACACCCGATGGTCCCGAGCACAACTACCAGGAATATGCTCGGGCGAAGCAGTGGCAGTGTCACATACCGGAAGGTCTGCCAGCCAGTCGCGCCATCGATCCTCGAGGCCTCACACACGCTCGTGGGTATATCCTGCAACGCCGCAAGGAACACCACCATGAAGTACGCCGAGGTCGTCCAGACCACCAGCGTCATGATGGCGGGGAGTGCGGTGGACGGATTCCCGAGCCAGTCGATGTCCGAGGGAAGCCTCAGAAGGGACAAGATGTAGTTGATGATACCCTGCTTGTAGTAAAGCCACATGAAAATGAGGGAGCTCGCCACCGAAGACGTAATACATGGGACGTAGTACGCCGAGCGGAAGAACCCGCGCAGCTTGAGTTTCTGGTTTGCCAGCACCGCGAGGGCCATCGCCACAACCGTTTGGGTCGGCACTACGCCGGCGGTATATACCGCGACATTCCGGAGGGCTATTCGGAAGTTCCTGTCGGTGAGAAGCCGTCGGTAGTTGGCGAGGCCTACGAATTCCGGGGGAGTAAAGAGGTCGTACTTATGAAAGCTCAGGTAAAAAGCATACACCGCAGCCAAAAAGATGAACGTTCCTATGGCCGCGAGAAACGGCAACACAAACAGGTATCCTGTTATGGCCTCGGACACGCTTTCCTTCCTGAGGGTCGCCGCCAAACGCGACCATGCAGTGCCGGCCCTCGGACCGGGCGGGGCACTCATCGTTCTCACCACCCCGTTAAGGATACACGCCCCAGGAAGCCACCCGCTCACCTGACTGAGCCGCTGGCCGGGCGCTGTGCCCGGCCGGACGACCGCGGGTGATGCTGGCCGACCGGCCGGGGCTCACATCAAAACGTCGAAGCATCGTTCCAGCGGATTGTGCAATCTTACTCCGAGAGGATCTCGTCGATCTCCTGGACCGCGTCTTTCATCGCCTTCTCGGGCGACTCGTGCTTCAGGTACACCTTTTCAATCGCTTGGTTCAGCACATCCATAACCTTGTCGCCGTGCTCACCGAATTGCCACGGGACCGCGTAGGAATACCCCTTGAAAATCGCGGCCATGTTGGGGTTGTCCTTAAAGAATGGATGGTCGCCCAGCGCGATCCTCGTGGGCAGCGCAAACCCGGTCTCGAGGACCTTCTTCTGGTTCTCGTACCCGGTCAGGTGATCCACAAGCAGCCACGCTTCGTCGGGATACTTGCAGCTCGCCGCGACACTGTACGATACTGTGAAGTACACGTTGCCCCGTCCGGCCGGCCCTTTCGGAAGCTCGCACACGCCGTACTTGACGTCCGCGAAGTTGTTGTCCAGGTATGGAATGAGCCAACCGCCCTCGAGCACCATGGCGACGCGCTCCTTGCCGAAAGCATCGCCGCCCCAGCCCGCGCCGACCTCCGAAGGTATGACTGCTGACTTGTCCTTCACCTTGAAACTCGTGTAGAAGTCAAGCGCTCTTATGCCCTCGGGCGAGGCGAACAGGCACCTCGTGCCCGTGTCGTCCACAAACTGGGCGCCGCTCTGCACGAGGAACGGGCCAAAGCGTGCAGCGTCGACAGGCAGGCAGATTCCGTAACGGTCCCTCGCCGGGTCCCCCACGATCTTCGTGAGTTTCTTCGCGGCATTCCGCAGGTCGTCCCATGTCCAGTCGGGCGTTGGGTAGGGTATCTTAGCCTCATCGAACATCTTCTTATTGTAGAACAAGCCGAGCGTATTGAAGTCCTTCGGAATGCCGTAGGTCTTTCCGTTGTAGGTGAAGCCGTTCAGGAGGGTCTCAGCGAAATCGGACCTTTTCGTGCCGGTTTTCGCCATGTACGGATCGAGAGCGAGCAACATGCCGCGCTCCATCAGCGGCTGGGCCCAAAAGATGTCCACGTAGAAGACGTCCGGAGCGTTGCGGGCGGCAAGCATGGTCTTGATCTTCGTGGGGAAGTCCTCAACAATCGGCTCGTATTTGACCTCTATGTTGGGGTACTTTTGGGCGAACACCTTCAGCGCATCTTCCACGAGCTGCTGTTCCTCAGGCGACGCTTGCCAGCCGGAAAGCACGAGCGTGACCTTGTTGGCCGCCGACGCTCCTCCGACCAACGCCACGAGCAGCGCAGCACACAACACTACACCCGCGAGCCTCTTCATTCTCTTATGTCCCTCCTTTGAGCTAACAGGAGCCAGTTAACCCTGATGTACGACCTTCCCTTTGCTTTCCGAGCACCCATGACGTGACCGCGCCTGTCACCTCCTTCCCCGCGAGACTCCATCTTCCTCTGCGCCACTCGGCGACCGCCACGGAGCCCGCCGGCCCGTTTCGTTCGCGGCCAATGTTTCGAAGTCAACTGGTCGGCGCAGACCCCAGGGTCCCACCCGACCGCCCAGCCGCGATCGCTGCGTCACCTGCATCGCTGAGGCCTTTCAGCTCCATGCGCACCCTGGTGCCGCGCCACGTGAACGGCACCGACAGGCGTCTCCAGTGGCGAGGCAGCCGCGGCTCAACCCTGAGCGAGCTGCACGCCCAGGGAGCAAGGTCCGCGGCATCTCCGGGAGAAGGAGTCGACCCAGAGGCGTAAGCGTGCGGTCCCCTTTCATACGGGGCGCTCACGTCCGCGCGAATACCCGCGAAGCCGTTCACCACAGCTTGCCACAGGCCGCCCTGGGTCGCCATGTGGACCCCGTTCACGGCATTGCCCATGGCATCCTCGAGGTCGATCCTCGCGGCGCGCATGAAATAACGCCACGCCTGTTCGCCCAGGCCCAGCCTGCTTGCGATGGTGGAATGAATCGCGCAGCTCAGGGACGAGCCGTGGTCCGTCCGTGGCTCGTAGTAGTCCCAGTTCGCTCGAGCGACCTTCGCCCAAAACCCGGATTCCCAGCGCTGGAGCCCCGCCCAGGACGGGCCAGCGACGCCGTGTGGGTTGGCCTCCCGTTGCTGTGTCGACCCGCGCCTGCCTGGCCCGGTCTCGACGGCGAGGCCCGAGTCCGCCGCGACGCTGTCCCCCAAGAGGTAGAGGGCCATGAGCACGTCCGGCTGCTTGACAACCTTGGACTCAGCGAGCGCCCGGGGGCCGATGATGGCCTCCATAGGCCGGAACGTCGCCTCGTCCGTCTGGATCTCCACGTCAGCGAGGTCGCTGAAGCCGTCGAACTGCTCTATTACAAGTGTCCCCGGTAGCGACAGCGCGGATGAACCTGCAGCGTGCCCTGAAGACGCGCGTTGGGCCGCCGCGCCCAGGTCGGCTTCAAGAGCCGCGCGACCACACACAAGCCGGCCGGCGACGTCAGCCATGTGGGCGAGTTCTTCCTGGCTAATCCCGATGGCGGACGCAAGACGGGCCCACTCGGATGGGTGACGCACCTTGAGGTAGACGCTTGTGGCTAGCGCGGCCCGGACGTTCCAGCGGGCCATGGCGTTTGTGTAGAAATTGTTGTTCACGTCCTCGTGGTATTCGTCGGGGCCGATGACATGCAGGATCTCGTACGCTTGCAACGCGGGGTTGTAGGACGCACGGCTTGCCCAGAACCGACCGGTCTCGATGAGGATCTCCGCTCCTTGCCGCAGGAGAAACTCCTCGTCACCTGTGGCCACGCAGTACTGCCACACGGCATAAGCAACATCAGCCGTGATGTGATGTTCGAGGTCGCCGCAGAGGATCCGCCGCCTTTCCCCTGTCTCGGGATGGGGATCGCCCCACGGAGGCGTGGTTTCCTCGCCCGTGTCGGCGCTCTCCCACGCAAACATGGCGCCGCGATAGCCCTTCGAGGCGGCGTTCTCACGGGCCGCCGGCAACGTGTGATACCTGTATCCCAGGAGGTTACGCGCGACGTCCGGCAGGGTAAAAGTGAAGAACGGCACTACGAAGGTCTCCGTGTCCCAGAAGACGTGGCCTTTGTAGCCCTCGCCAGATAGACCCCGAGCTCCTATACTCACACGATCCGTGTGGCGCGGCGCGGCCTGCACCATTTGGAATATGGCGAAGCGCACGGCCCGTTGGGCGAAGCCGTCGCCCTCTATGACGATATCGCACCTGTCCCATATGTCGTGCCACACCCTGCGGTGACTTTCCAGCAACCCCGCGAAGCCGCAGGCCGCGCCGCGCCGCGCCGCGCTCGACGCGACCATGAGCGCGTTCTCCACGTCGCCGCCTCCCGCGCACGTGTCGCCAGCACAGGCCGCGGCCCCCTGCCCGCCGCGTTCGCCGGGACCTGCCGCGACGCCCCCGCGCCCTTTGCCGGCCGGAGCGTCGATGGATGTAGCGAATCCCACGTATTTCTCAATGGCGACGCTCTCGCCGCGACGGCAATGGAGCCTCAGCGTGACCTTCGCCGCGTCCGCCGGGTCCGTCGCGCCGCTGTGGCTTGGTCCGCGTCCGACTGCTGAGGCCTTGCCGCCGGATGCGGCCACGATTTGAGCTTCCGCTATTGTCACGCCCGACGACCGCGTGCGCGCCACGAGGTAACTCGCGTCTCCGTCCCAGCCCCGTTCGACGACGTCAAGATGGACGGCCTTGACGTTGGACACACGCCCATCGATGCAAGAGTCCACCACCACCTCGACGTCACCCTCTTCGGGCTCGATGCAAAGGCTCACCGCCGCCAGGTGGATGTCTTCCATAGATACTATCCGACGCCAGGTCAGACGGATAGTCCGCCCGCGTGACCCTCGCCATCTCACCACGCGCTCCAACACGCCGTCACGCATGTCAAGCGTTCTCCTGAAATCCAGCAACTTCCCGGACGCCATGCTGTATTCCTCGCCGTCGATGAAAACCCGCATGCACAGCCAGTTAGGCGCCACGACCAGCTCCGGCACGCCGCCCGGGGGAGCATCGAACACCCCCGCTATGAACGTCGCAGGGCTCGAGGCTGGGTGGCCTTCCTCCGGCGCACCCCGCACACCAAGGTAACCGTTTCCTAAGGCGCAGACGGTCTCTCGCGCGCCGAGCTTCAAGATGTCGAGCTCATCCTCAACAATGCACCATTCCTGACTCCCCGTACGCAACTCTTCAGCTTCCCTCCATCCGCCCGCACCCGATCCGCCTCATGCTCTTCCGAGGGCTCCAACCTCAGAGGAGGCAATCTCCCGCCATGAGCGACGAGCAACTCAACAAGGTAGACTGGCGGACAAGCTTCCATGTAACGTTAAAGTGCGTCGTACGTGCGCAAGCCCTCGCGGCACCTGGCCGCCCACGAGCACCGGCCTCATTCCCGCGCACCGGCTCGACCTGCGCGCCGGCAAACCTTCTCATGGATACTTCAACGTTAAAGTGCCGCCATGTATGTCCCTCCGGTCTCGCGGCTCACAGCCGCGGCGGCCCCGTTATCGCCACGCGTGCGGCGCCCCCGGCCGCCCGACCCTGCCCGACCCTTAAGCCTGCGGCCTGCCGCGCGGTTCCACCCCACGCCTCTACCTGGGTCACGTCGCTTCGCCCCGCTCAAACGCCCTAAGTGCGGGTGCAGAAAGCTCCTGACTCTTGGGACAGGCTACCGGTAGTCGCACGAGGGCCGTTAGGACCCCGCCGTCTGCCTGACAGGTCGGGTTTTGTTCGGGTTTCGTCAAAGCTCTCCGCTTAGGGCGCCGTCCGCGAGTGCAACACCCGCAGCCTGGCATCTACTACAAATGGGAGAGGGACTGACGCGCCCTTACTAGCTGCGCGGCGGCGCTGTTGAGCTCCTCACGACGAGGTTCGTCGCAAGCCGGAACCCCGGATGAGGAAAAGCCACCGCGGACCGGCTGCCATCGGCCAAGCGCTCCAGCACCATCCTCGCCGCCGTTGCGCCCAGGTCATACCGCGCCTGCCTCACGGTGGTGAGCGGGGGATCCACGTGGGACGCGCTCGGGATGTCGTCGAACCCGACCACGGACACGTCCTGCGGAACCGCGATCCCCATGCCCTTGAGCGTCTGCACAAGGCCGATGGCCATTACGTCGCTCGCCGCTATGACGCCGGTCGGGCGCATGTCGCTCGGGAGCGTCATGAAGTACTCAGCCGCCCGCCCCCCACTCTCGCTGGAGAAGTCCCCCTCGAAGGTCAAGGCCGGGTCATACGGTATCCCCGCGTTCATAAGGGCGATCTTGTACCCTTCAAGCCGTTCGGCGCTGACCGTGGCGTACGCGTGCCCGTTCAGCATGCCTATCTTCCTGTGACCCAGGGAAATGAGGTGCTCGGTGGCGGTCTTCGCCCCGAGAACGTTGTCGGACCCCACAAAGCCCATCCCCTCACAGGGCGGCGCCACATCGATGAGCACGCAGGGAACATCGAGCTCCCCGAGCGACCGGTACTGCGGGTCATCGGTCCGAAGCCCCATCATGATAACCCCGTCTACCTGACGCTCCTTGCACTTTCCGACGTACGACCCGGCGCACGAAGCCCCGCCGGGCCGCCGCCCGCTGTCTGGCGACGGTCCTCCGACGCCATAGAGCACGAGGTCGTAGCCGGCAGCGCTGACCGTGTCCATGACACCGAGGATCACCTCGTACGCGAACGGGTCGCCAAATCCGGTGGCGCCCCTTCCCAGCACGAACAGGCCGATCGTATCGGTCTTTTTGGTGACGAGGCCGCGCGCGATGGCGTTGCGCCGGTATCCCAGCTCCCGGGCCACGCGCTTGATCTTCGCGCGCGTCTCCTCGCCTATGTCGTGGTGGTCGTTGAGCGCCCGCGAAACCGCCGTGGGAGAGACTCCTACGATCCTCGCGATGTCCTTAATCGTTACAGTCACAGCACCCGCAATCCCCTTGTTGTCCGCACAAACTCAGACCGCATCGACGCGGGTCAGACTATTTCGTATGAGGCTTTCAACGCACCGTCTACTTGAACGCTTCAGGACCCGATTGGATTATTCGACGGGTTCTGTCCGATTCCTCCTTTCGCTTCCAAAGATGCCGACCGCCCGTCCAATTGATTGGCTAGCGTAAAGTTTACCGCGTACTGACTGCGCGAGGAGGTAATGCTATAATAATGTTATGATTTAGGCAGAGGTGGTCTTTGTTTGGAAACGTCTTCGACTCACACCGAGCTCGCATCGATCCTTCGCCGCATCGACCATCGCGGCTACAAAGCTTACCAGGACATCCGGGGGCAGTATAAGTTCCCCGGGTTCGACTTGTACGTCGACCACGTCCAGGCCGACCCGTTCGCCCCGCCCAGTAGGTTCAGGGTCCGCGTCCCACAAAGCGTGGCCCGCTTTCCAGCGTGGGCTCTCTCGACGCCCACGCGCCTGGTCGCGCTCGGAGATTTCCTCACCCGTCGTTTCAGCGGACTCGCGGCCGCAGCGGCGCAGGGACGGGACCGCATCCACATGGCCCGTCCGGGACAAGAGATCCTCGCCCGCAACTCCGTCCTCGTGGACGAGGACGCTGTGGAGGCGCGTTTCACGGTCGGGCTCCCCGCCGCCGGGCGCACCATCCTCGGCGGCGCAGCCGAGGATCTCATCTGTGGCGCGCTCCCTAGACTGGTTCAAGAGGCGTTTGTGTTCGCGTCCATGTCCGCCGCAGAGGCCGCGGCCCTCCGGCAACATCTTATGACCGCGGAAGATGCCGACGCCCTCCGCAACGCTCTCCACGACCTCGGGATCGTGGCGTTCGTAGCGAACGGAGCCATCCTCCCCCGCCGGAGCGGCGTTGACGAGCGCCCCCTCGATCGGGGCAACGTGGTGCCGTTCGTGTCCCCGCCGTCCCTCGAGCTGGAGGTCACCCTCCCCAACCGCGGCGTGGTACGCGGCATGGGAATCCCGCGCGGCGTGACCCTCATCGTGGGTGGCGGATATCACGGCAAGTCGACGCTCCTTCGGGCCGTAGAGCGCGGCGTGTACAACCACATCCCCGGCGACGGCCGCGAACTCGTGGTGACGTCCGCCCTTGCCGTCAAGATTAGGGCGGAGGATGGGCGCGCCGTAACCGAGGACGACATCAGCTTTTTCATCGCAGACCTTCCCTTCGGCGCGGACACGCGGCGTTTCTCTACTGAGAACGCCAGCGGTAGCACGTCCCAGGCCGCAAACATCGTGGAAGCCATTGAAGTTGGCGCAAAGGTCCTCCTATTGGACGAGGACACGTCCGCGACGAATTTCATGATCCGCGACCGTCGCATGCAGGCGCTGGTGACCAAGGATAAGGAGCCTATCACGCCGTTCATCGACCGCGTGCGGAGCCTCGCGGAGGATGGAGTCTCGACCGTGCTTGTGCTGGGCGGGTCGGGGGACTACCTCGACGTCGCGGACACCGTGATCATGATGGACGAGTACAAGCCTGTGGACGTGACGGCACGCGCGCGTGAAGTGGCCGCCCGCTTTCCGACTGGGCGCACTTTCGAGGGCGGCGCCGCGCACCTGCGCGTTGCCGGCAGGGTGCCGGTCTCGCTTGGTTTTGCGAAGGCGGGCGACCGCCGCTCCACGAAGACGAAGGCGCGGGGAACCGACGCCATCATGCTCGGCCGCGAAGAGATCGACCTCCGCAACGTGGAGCAGGTCGTGGACCCGGGCCAGACAAGGTTTATCGCAGACGCTCTCCGTTATTTGGAGACACGCCTCCTCGACGGCAGGTCCACCATCGCCGAGCTTATCGAGAAACTTGAGCGTGAGGTCGCCGCGCGGGGAATGGATGTAGTGGCCCCATTCATTCATGGTGATTACTCTCTTGCCCGGCCCATTGAGATCGCAGCCGCTCTGAACAGGTTGAGAACCATCCGGATCAGAGCCGCTCGGTAGAATCTCGATGACGAGGACGGCGCAAGGAGAACGATCCGGCGCGAGAGTACCGTGCCCGGGGCACGGTACT